>NZ_JBAGKI010000009.1:0-119797 GCF_036689795.1 Micromonospora palythoicola
CTCGGGGCGGAGGGGCACCCGGTGCCCGGGCTGTTAGGCCCCCCGCCCCGCCCCGCCGACGCGCGACTGGGGTCGCCGTCGGCGGCGCAGTTGGACCCGGCGGTGGTCGCCGAGGCCGACGCGGTGATCAACCTGGCCGGCGCGGGCGTCGGCGACCGGCGTTGGAACGACAGGTACCGGCAGTTGATCCGGTCCAGCCGGGTGGACACCACCACCACCCTGGCCACCACGATCGCCGGTCTGCCCGTCGCGGACCGACCGGAGGTGCTGCTGAACTCCTCGGCGATCGGCTGGTACGGCAACACCGGCGACCGGGTGGTCGAGGAGGACGCGCCGGCCGGCGAGGGCTTCCTCGCCGACGTGGCCCGGGTGTGGGAGGCGGCCACCCGGCCGGCCGAGGACGCCGGGGTGCGGGTCGTGCGGCTGCGTACCGGGCTGCCGCTGCACCGCGACGGTGGTCTGCTCAAGCCGCAACTGTTGCCGTTCAAGCTGGGTATCGCCGGGCGGCTCGGCAGCGGCCGGCAGTGGATTCCGTGGATCTCGATGACCGACTGGCTCAACGCGACCACGTTCCTGCTGGCCCGGGCCGACCTCGCCGGACCGGTGAACGTGGTCGGCCCGGCACCGGTCACCAACGCCGAGTTCACCCGTGAGCTGGCCCGCCAGCTGAACCGTCCCGCGGTCATCCCGATCCCGGCGCTGGCCCTGAAGGTGGCCCTCGGCGGCTTCGCCCAGGAGGCGTTGACCAGCACCCGCGTCCTCCCCGGCGTCCTCAACCGCGCCCAGTTCACCTTCCGCCACCCCGACCTCCGCACCGCCCTCCACGCCGCCCTCCACGACTGACCCTCCCGCCCCTCCCGCCCCTCCCCGTGCACGCGTTGATCATGAGGTTGGCGGCGAAGATGATCTCTCTAAAACCGCCGCTAACCTCATGATCAACGCAGGGTCCGGGGTGGTGGGGTTAGCAGCCGATCACCCAGTGGTTGGGGGCGGTTTGACGCAGGGTGGTGGTGTAGAAGGTGTTGTACAGGCCCATCCGCTGGTTGGAGCCGGTGGCATAGGCGTAGCCGCCGGAGTGGTAGGCGCGGCCGGCGGTGACGTGGGCGTAGTTGCTGGCGGTCACGCAGGTCGGGGCGGCGGTGGGGGTCGGGCTCGCCGTCGGGGTGGGGCTCGCGGTCGGGGTCGGGCTCGGGGTCGGGGTCGCCGTGGGGGGCGGGGTGGTGCCGCCGTTCAGGCCGAAGAAGAGCGCGTCGTGGTACGTCGAGCAGATGGTGTCCAGGAAGTACGCGGCGGCGGTGCCGCACTGGTCCGCGCCCGAGCCCGGGTCGACGGGGGTGCCGTGCCCCATGCCGGAGACCCGGTGCACCCGGACCACGTCGTTGCCGTACACCTCGACGCTGGTGCCGGCCGGCAGTTGCCGGGTGCTGGTGGGCGTCTGCGAGACACCGAGCACGTTCGTCCACTGGTCGCGGGACTCGGTGGCGTTCGCCGTCGCCACGGTGTAGTCGCTGGTCCCGTGCCAGATGGCCACCTTCGGACGGGCACCGGAGTAGCCGGGGTGGGAGTTGCGGACCAGGTCGCCCCACTGCGCGGGGGTCTTGTCCACGCCGGGGCTCATGCAGGAGAAGGCGTTTACCATGCTCGTGGCGCAGCGGTGCGGCAGCCCGGCGATGATCGAGCCACCGGCGAAGACGTCCGGGTAAGTCGCGAGCATGGTGGCGCTCATCGCCCCACCGGCCGACAGCCCGCTGACGTAGACCCGGTTGGCGGCCGTGCCGTACGCCGACCGCGCGTGGTCGACCATCTGCTTGATGGAGAGCGCCTCGCCCTGCCCCCGGGTCGTGTCGCCGGTCTCGAACCAGTTGAAGCAGGAACTGGAGTTGTTGGCCGACCGCTGCTCGGGCACGATCAGCGCGAACCGCCACTGGTCGGCGTACTTCTGCCAGCCGGAGTTGGTGAAGTAGCCGCTGGCGTTCTGGGCGCAGCCGTGCAGCAGCACCACGGCCGGGGCGCCGGAGGGTAGGTTGTCCGGCCGGTACGCGTACATGGCGAGGTTGCCGGGGTTCGAACCGAAGCCGGTGACCTGGGTCAGGGTTGCGGCCTGGGCGGGCGCGGCGACGGCCACCAGCGCGGTGGCGGCCAGGGCCAGCCCGGCCAGCGCACCGGCGAGCCGGGTACGGGTGCGGCGCACGAGAGCCTCCATAGGGTGTGAGCTGGGTCACCAATGATTGCCGCGACGTTACGCAGTTGTGTCACGCCGATGACATGGTGGCCGTGCACACATTCGTCGATGCCCGGGTGTGGCACCGCGGGCCGGCGGCTACCTGCCGGGTCTGACCGGCGTGTACCGGTGCGGTTGGTAACGTCCGCTAGGTGCCCACCTCCCCGTCCGTGGCGTCCGCGCCCGCCTCACCGTCGCCGTCGCGGGTCGCCCGCGACCGTCGTACCGACCTGATCGTGGTGCTGGTCGCGTTGGCGCTGGCCGGTTGGGTGACCAGCGGGCTGTGGATCGACCCGAACGGACGGGCGATCACCGTCAACTCCAGCGACCAGGCACTGTTCGAGTGGCTGCTGGCCTTCGGCGGGCACGCGCTGACCCACGGGGACAATCCGCTCTACACCTATCTGATCAACGTCCCCGACGGGGTCAACCTCGCGGTCAACACCTCGATCACGGTGTACGCGGCGGTCTTCGCCCCGCTGACGTACCTGATCGGCCCGCCGGCCACCTTCCTGGTGATCCTCACCCTGAACCTGGCCGCCACCGCCGTCGCCTGGTACTGGCTGCTCTCCCGGCACCTGGTCCGCAGCCCGCTCGCCGCCGCGGTCGGCGGGCTGTTCATCGGCTTCTCCCCCGGGATGGTCTCGCACGCCAACGCCCACCTGAACTGGACCGCCGGCTGGCTGGTGCCACTGCTGGTGTGGCGGCTGTTCGCGCTGCGCCGCCCCGGCCACTGGCTGCGCGACGGCGCCATCCTCGGCGTACTCGTCGCGGTCGCCTTCTCGATCGCCGCCGAGGGCCTGTTCTTCACCGCGCTGGCGCTCGGTCTCTTCGTCGCGGTCTGGGCGCTGCATCCGGCCAACCGGGCGGAGGCCCGCGCCGTCCTGCCGTCGTTCCTGCGCGGGCTGGCGGTCACCGCGGTGGTCGCCGGGGTGTTGCTGGCCTACCCGCTGTGGCTGCACTTCGCCGGACCGCAGCGGTTCCACGGCACCGGCTTCGACGCGGTGATCCACTCCGAGGACATCGCCGCGTACCCGGCCTACCCGCGCCGTTCGCTGGCGGGCGAGGTCGGATTCGGCACCTCGCTGGCACCGAACCCGACCGAGGAGAACTCCTTCTTCGGGCTGCCGCTGCTGGTGCTGGCCATCGGCTGTTTCGTGCTGCTGTGGCGGGGCGGCGACGCACGCCGGCGGGCGACCCTGTGGGCCCTCGGGATCCTCGCGGTGGTGTTCACCGCGCTCTCCTTCGGGCCGGTGGCCAAGGTCGAGGGCCGGCGTACCGACCTGCCGATGCCCTTCGACCTGCTCGGGCACCTGCCGGTGGTGAACGCCGCGCTGCCCGCCCGGTTCGCGCTCGTGGTGACGCCGGTGATCGGCCTGCTGCTGGCGTACGCGGTGGACCGGTTGCGTCGCCGCCCGCCGTCGCGCCCGGCGGCGGTGGCGTGGACCGTCGGCTTCGCGGTGGCCCTGGTGCCCCTGTTCCCCACGCCGCTGCTGACCAGCGAACGCGAGCCGATTCCCCGCTTCATCACCTCCGGCGCCTGGCGGGACCACGTCTCCCCCGGCGGGGTGCTGACCCCGGCACCGCTCACCCTCGACGTCTACCCCGACGGTCAGCGCTGGCAGGCGTACGCGCTGGCGCACCGGCAGGGCGAGTTCGCCATCCCCTCCGGGTTCTTCCTCGGCCCCGGCGGACCCGACGACCGGGGCCGCATCGGTCCGGTGCCGCGCCCGTTCGGCGCGCTGCTGGACCAGGCGGCCCGCACCGGGCTGCCGCCGATCGTCACCGAGGGCACCCGTGAGGAGGTACGCGCCGACCTGGAGCACTGGCGGATCGAGACGGTGGTGCTCGCCGACGAGGTGCACGGTGCCAAGTGGCCGGTCGACGAGGAGGCCATCCGCCGCACCCTGGTCCTGCTCTTCGGCGAGCCGGAGCGGGTCGAGGACGTCTGGGTGTGGCGGGTCCGCCGGTGAGCCGGCTCACCACTGGTGACCAGCGGGTACGGGTCTAGGCTGGACGGGTGACCGTGACGAGAGCCGGCCTGACGGCCGTACGCGCCGGTGTCCTCGACTACGCCGCCGCCTGGGACGAACAGCGTCGCCTGCACGATGCGGTGGTCACCGGCGGGCAGGGCGACACCGTGCTGTTGCTGGAACACCCGAGCGTCTACACCGCGGGCAAGCGCACCGAGCCGTGGGACCGTCCGGTCGACGGCACCCCGGTGATCGACGTGGACCGCGGCGGCAAGATCACCTGGCACGGCCCGGGCCAGTTGGTGGGCTACCCGATCGTCCGCCTGCCCGACCCGGTCGACGTGGTCGCGTACGTGCGGCGGGTCGAGCAGCTGCTGATCGACGTGTGCGCCGAGTTCGGCCTGGCTGCCGGGCGGGTCGAGGGGCGCAGCGGGGTGTGGGTGCCGGCCGACGCCCGGGGCCCCGAGCGGAAGGTCGCGGCGATCGGCATCCGGGTCGCCCGGGGCGTCACCCTGCACGGCTTCTCGATCAACTGCGACTGCGACCTGACCGCCTTCGACCGGATCGTGCCCTGCGGCATCCGCGACGCCGGCGTCACCTCCCTCACCGCCGAGCTGAACCGCCCCGTCACCGTCACCGACGTCCTCCCCGCAGTCGAACGCCACCTCCCCACCCTCCTCCCCACCCCCACCCCCTGAACCACCCCACCCACCAGACCCTTGGTTGACCAAGAAGTTTGCGTCGGGCCAGGGCGCGGATCCGGACGCAAACTTCTTGGTCAACTCGTCGTGGGACGGAGCCCGAGCAGCGCTCCGGAGAACGCCGCCGGCAGTGGGCCCGTCGGATGTTGAGGGGTCAGGGGGTCAGGGGGTTAGGCGGTGGAGGTCGCGGGGGAAGGCGGTGACCTCGCGGATGTTGGGGGCGCCGGTGAGGCGGGCGACGAGGCGTTCCAGGCCGATGGCGAAGCCGCCGTGCGGCGGCATGCCGTGGCGGAACGCGTCGACGTAGCCGGCGTACGGCTCCACCGGCTCACCTCGGGCGGCCAGCGCGGCCAGGTAGTCGGCGTGCCGGTGCAGCCGCTGTCCGCCGGTGACCAGTTCGAGGCCCCGGAACAGCAGGTCGAAGCCGTTGGAGTAGCCCGGCCGTGCCGGGTCCGGGTGGGTGTAGAAGGGCCGCTTCGCCATCGGGTACCCGGTGACGAAGAGGAACTCCGACCCGTGTTCGCGCCGGGCCCACTCCCCCAGCGCCCGTTCGTGCGCCGGGGCCAGGTCCGGTTCGTCGGCCGGCGCGCCGGCGATCCGCAGCGCGTCGGTGAAGTGCACCGCCGGGATCTGGTCCGGCACCGGTGGGGGCGTGACGCCGAGGGTGGCCAGCGCGGCGGCGGCCCGGTCAGCGACCGCGTCGAGCATCCCGGCGAGGGTGTCCCGCAGCACCGCCATCACGTCCCGGTGGTCGGTGACGAAACCCAGCTCGACGTCGAGCGAGGTGTACTGCGCCAGGTGTCGCACGGTGTCGTGCGGTTCGGCGCGGAACACCGGCCCGACCTCGTAGACCCGCTCGAAGACCCCGACCATCAGCTGCTTGTAGAACTGCGGCGACTGGGCCAGGTACGCGGGCCGACCGAACCAGTCCAGGGCGAAGACGTTCGCTCCGCTCTCGGTGCAGGAGGCGACCACCTTGGGTGTCTGGATCTCCACGAAGCGGTGGGCGTCCAACGAGGCCCGGAAGCCGGCCACCGCCGCCGCGGAGATCCGCAAGGCGGCCGACCGGGTCGGGTGACGCAGGGCGACCGGGGCGTGGTCCAGCTGCGTCGGCAGGGTGGCCGACAACTCGGGCCGGTACAGGTCGAACGGGGGCGGCGCGGCGGGTGGGCCGAGTGGACGTACCGTCGGGTCGGTCAGCTCCAACCCGCCGGGTGCCGCCGCGTTGGCGACCACGGTGGCCACCACCTCGACGACGGTCTCCTCCGGCAGCGCCGCGACCTCGGCGCGCACCACGGGGTCGGTGACCACCACCTGCACCAGGCCGGCGGCGTCCCGGACGATCAGGAAGGCCACCGACTTGAGCAGCCGGCGGCGGTGGACCCAGCCGGCAACCCGGACGGTACGCCCGGTGTACGGCGTGAGCTGGTCGGACAGGATGCGTTGCATGGCTACCTCCTCGATCAATCGCAACGCGATCCCCGGGAGGTGTGGGCGAGCGGGAACCTCGCGGTGCCACCACACCTTCGCTCCCGACGGGACGGGAGCCTCGTTGGTCGCCTTTTCACCGGGGCCAGCCGGGCGGGGTCTACTGGACGCGGATGCCGGGTGACCCCGCTCCAGGGCCGGCACCGCACGCCGTTCTTCCCGCAGCTCGGGAGGGTCTTCGCGGGCCGGCGCCAGACCGCCTCGCAGCAACCGGCGGCTCTCTTCAACTGGCGGGTCGGTGCGCTACTCGGCTCCGTCGTCGCTGTTCGTCGGGCACCGTAACACCTGGCCGGACCGTCCTGTTACGTGGTTGTCCCGGCTCCGGTGTCCGGCGTCACAGCAATTCCGGGGTGACGGCCGTCGCCCGCCGTTCATCGACCGCCGCCGTCCGGCGTAGGCTCGTTTTGTGACGATCGAGCACTCCGCGCCGACGACCGGCCAGGCCGCGAGTACCGCGACGCCCGCACCCGAGGGGCGGCGACTGCTGCGGATCGAGGCACGCAACGCCGAGACGCCGATCGAGCGCAAACCGCCGTGGATCAAGGTCAAGGCCAAGATGGGCCCGGAGTACACCCAGCTGCGCGGGTTGGTCTCGCGCGAAGGGCTGCACACGGTGTGCCAGGAGGCCGGCTGTCCCAACATCTACGAATGCTGGGAGGACCGCGAGGCCACCTTCCTCATCGGCGGTGACCAGTGCACCCGCCGCTGCGACTTCTGCCAGATCGACACCGGCAAGCCGGCCGAGTTCGACGCCGACGAGCCGCGTCGGGTCGCCGAGTCGGTGGTCTCGATGGGGCTGCGGTACGCCACCATCACCGGCGTCGCCCGCGACGACCTGCCCGACGGCGGGGCCTGGCTCTACGCCGAGACGGTCCGGCAGATCCACGCCCTGCAGCCGGGTTGTGGCGTCGAGCTGTTGATCCCGGACTTCAACGCGGTACCCGAGCAGCTCGCCGAGGTATTCGGCGCCCGGCCCGAGGTGCTGGCGCACAACGTGGAGACGGTCCCCCGGATCTTCAAGCGGATCCGGCCGGCCTTCCGCTACGAGCGGTCCCTGGACGTCATCCGGCAGGCCCGCACCGACGGCCTGGTCACCAAGAGCAACCTGATCCTCGGGATGGGCGAGGAGCGGGCCGAGATCTCCCAGGCCCTGCGCGACCTGCACGCCGCCGGCTGCGAGCTGATCACCATCACCCAGTACCTGCGCCCCTCCCCCCGGCACCACCCGGTGGAACGCTGGGTCAAGCCGGAGGAGTTCGTCGAGCTGCGTGAGGAGGCCGAGGAGATCGGCTTCGCCGGTGTGATGAGCGGCCCCCTGGTCCGCTCCTCCTACCGCGCCGGCCGCCTCTACCAGCAGGCGCTCGCCGCCCGCGAACACGCACCCCTGCCCACCCGCTGACCACCCCTGACCCCGTCGGGGTCCGGGGTGCGGTCAGGGTTTGTCGGTGAGCAGGTTGAGGCGGTGGGCGAGGGCGGCGGCCTCCACCCGGTTGGTCACGTCCAGCTTGGCGATGATCCGGGAGACGTGCACGCTCGCGGTCTTGGGCGAGATGAACAACTGCTCGGCGATGCGGCTGTTGCTGTGTCCCGCGGCGACCAGGCGCAACACCTCGCGTTCCCGCTCGGTCAGCGGATCCGCGCCGGGCCGGCCCCGGCCGACGGCACGCAGGCCGACCCGGCGGGCGAGGGTGGCCGCCCGCTCGGCGAGCCGGACCGCGCCGAGCCCGTCGGCGAGCCCGGCCGCCTCGCTCACCGCCGCACCGACCGCGTCCCGCTGTCCCGCCCCCGCCGCCGCCTCGGCGTAGCCCAGCAGCACCCGGGCCAGTTCCCCGGGCTGACCGGCGGTCCGCCAGGCCGCGACCGCCGTCCGCCAGGCGGCCAGCGCCTCGGCGTCGGGCGCCTCGGCACCCGATCCCACGGTGGCGGCCACCTCGGCGGCGTACGCCTTCTCGGCGGGGAACCGGGCCGCGACGCCACCGGCCAACGCGGCGACCTCGGCGGCCGTGGCCTCGGCGTCGACGTGTCGGGCGACCCGCGCCGCCGCCGCCAGCAGCGGCCAGCTGTAGCGGGGACAGTCGACGATCGCCGGATCGGTCAGGCTCGCCCGCGCCGCCCCCAGCGCCTCGTCCCGGTCGTCGGCCACGAGCGCCGCCTCCAGCCGCAGCAGGTGCAGCGGAAGCCGGTTGTGCGGATGCAGGTACGGCTTGCTGAGGAAGCTCAACGCCCGGGCGACCGTCTCGTCGGCGCGGGGATGCCCCTGCGCCAGTCGCAGCGCCGCCCGCAGTTGCAGCCAGTGCAGCCCGGAGACGCCTGGCGGGTCGAGCCGGGCCGCCTCGGCGCACACCTGGTCGGCCTCGGCCCAACGGCCCAGCGCCAGCAGCGCCTCCGCCCGGTTCGAGAGCAGGTACGCACCGGTGGAGCGGCTGATGCCGACCCGACGTGCCTCGCTCACCCCGTCGGCGGCGGCCTGCGCCGACTCGTCGTACCGGCCCAGCTCGTACAGCACGTCGGAGATGTGTACCAGCGCGCTGACCAGCGCCGGAGCGTCCCCGGCGGTCCGTGCCAGCGCCTCGCAGCGGCGCAGCTCGGCCAGCCCCAGATCCGCCGCGCCCGCGCGGCGTTTCAGTACCGCCAACTGCACCAGCAGCAGGGCACCGTCGGTGCCGGCCGCCCGCGCCGCGGTCACCACCTCGGCGGTGATCCGGGCCGCGTCGGCGTGGTCGATGCGGGCCAGGTGATCGGCGAGGTCGGCGAGCAGCCGCAGCCGGTCCGGGCCGTCCGACACGCCGGACACCAGCCGGTACGCCTCCCGCAGCTCGGTGGCGCCGTCGCTCTTGCCGAGCATGGCCAGCATCCGGCCGCGCCGATCCAGCAACCGCGCCGCGCGCAGCGGCTCCGCACCGGTGTCGACCTCGTCCAGCGCGGCCCGGGTCAGGGTCAGGGCACGCTGGTAGTCACCGGCAGTGGTCGCCGCGCCGAGCGTCTCCTCCAGCAGCGCGAGGTGGTCCATGCCGAGCCGGTCGGCGGCGTCGGGCACCAGCTCCCACAGTTCCAGCACCCGCTCCAGCAGCCGGGTCTGCTCGGCGTACGCGTACCGGTCGGCGGCGGCGTCGGCGGCCGCCCGGGCGGCCACCAGGGCCCGGGGGTGGTCATGGGCGGCGTACCAGTGGTGGGCGATCTCCGCCGGCGCCCGGCCGGCGGCTACCAGGTGCGGCTGCGCCTCGATGGCCGCGGCGAACCGGGCGTGCAGCCGGGCGTGTTCGCCGGGCAGCAACTCGTCGTGGACCGCCTCACGGACCAGCGCGTGGCGGAACTCGTAGTCGCCGTCCGGGTCGGCGACCAGCAGCTGTGCGGCGACGGCGGCCCGTACCGCGTCGTCCAGCTCCGCCTCGGGCAGTCCGGCGACCTCGGCGAGCAGTTGGTGTGCCAGTCGGTTGCCGCCGGCGGCGGCGATCCGCAGCACCCGTTGGGCCGACTCGGGCAGCCGGTCCACCCGGGCCAGCAGCAGATCGCGCAGTGTCTCCGGCAGCGCGGCGCAGCCGATCGGACTGCCGGCGGCGAGTTCCTCGATGAACAGGGGGTTGCCCTGCGTACGGTCGTGGATGTCGTCGACCGCCCGGGCGGCCGGCTCGGCACCCAGCAGCCCGGCGAGGACCGCCCCGGTGCCGTCCCGCTCCAGCCGGGACAGCTCGACCCGTTCGACGCCCCGGGCCCGGTCCAGCTCGGCCAGGAAGGGCCGCAACGGGTGGCCCCGGTGCAGCTCGTCGGTGCGATAGGTGCAGATCAGCAGCAGCGGGCCGGGGTGGCCCGCCCGCACCAGGAAACCGATGAGATCCCGGGTCGACCGGTCCGCCCAGTGCAGATCCTCGATCGCCACGATCAGTGGTCGCGCGGCGGCGAGCCGGCCGAACAGCTGGGCGACCAGGTCGAACAGGTAACCCCGGGGGGCGTCCGAGGGGTGCGCGGCGGCGGGTGCGGTGGCGCCGGCCGGACGGGCCAGCTCCGGCAGCAGGCGGGCGAACTCGGCGTCGTACCCGTCGAGCACGCCGGTCCCGTCGCGGCACAGCACCGCCCGCAGGACCGCGGCGAACGGGGCGAACGGCAGGCCGGCCTCGCCGAGTTCGAGGCACTGCCCGACCAGCAGGCGGGCGTCGTCACCGACGGCGCGGCCGAACTCCTCCAACAGGCGGGTCTTGCCGACCCCGGCCTCACCACCGACCAGGAGGGTGACCGGCTCCCCGGCGCGGACGCGGGCGACGGCTTCACGTAGCCGGGTCATCTCCCGCTGGCGGCCGACGAGGACGGTACTGGTGGGGCGGACGGTCACGGCACCGAGCATGCCACGCCCAGCCTCCCCGGCTTGCCGGCCGTTCCCCCCGGCCCCGACACCGGTGGCGGTGTCGGGGCGGGAACGGTGCGGTTGGTCCTCTCCCACGGCTCAGTGGCGGGCCTCGTCGGTGTGCGTCCGATGCTGCCGGCGGTGCAGCCAGCCACGTGCCGAGCGGTGCGGCAGCGACCGCGCCAGCCGGTCCCGGGCGGCGTCGGCCCGCAGCTCCGCCGCGTGCGTACGGTAGAGGGTGAGCATGAGATCGGCGTCGTGACCGAACATGTCGCGCTCCCTGCGATCGTCGTCAACTGATGACACCGACTCTGCTCGCGAAGGTGCCGCCGGGGCATGGGCACGGTGCCTGATCTGTGCCCGCTCGCCCTCCTTACGCCGGGTCGCTGACGGCGGGTCGGGGTCGTAAGGTACTCAGCCGGCCGCGGATCAACTGTGCGGCGGGCGCCCACTAGACTCGACGTCATGGCAAAGCCCCAGGAGAAGGTCTCGTTCGGCCAGCGGCTGAAGCAGATCGGGTTGGTGTTCCGGTTCACCGCCAAGCAGGACAAGTGGTTCGCCCCCTTGGCCACCGGTGCGGTGCTGATCCCGCTCGCGTTGACCGTGGTCGCGGTCGCGCTCTGGGGCTGGCTCTGGTTGCCGCTCGGCATCCTGTTCGCCCTGCTCTGCCTGTTGATCGTGCTCAACCTGCGGTCGAACCGGGCGATGATGAACGCGGCCGAGGGGCAGCCGGGTGCCGCCGCCCAGATCATGGAGAACATGCGCGGTGACTGGCGGGTGTCCCCGGCGGTCAGCTCGACCACCCAGATGGACATGGTGCACCTGGTCATCGGACGGCCCGGCGTGATCCTGCTGGCGGAGGGCAATCCGCAGCGGGTCCGCGGCCTGCTCGGCCAGGAGAAGCGGCGGCTGGCCAAGGTGATCGGCAATGCTCCGCTCTACGACTACGTCATCGGGCAGGAGGAGGGCGAGCTGCCGATCCGCAAGCTGCGGATGACGCTGATGCGGCTGCCCCGCAACCTCAGCGGCAAGGACGTCAACTCCCTGGACAAGCGCCTCAAGGCGCTCACCTCCCGCCCGCAGATGCCCAAGGGGGCCATCCCGAAGAACCTCCGCCCGCCGCGCGGCGCGTCCCGCCAGATGCGCGGCCGCTGAGCCGCACCGCCGGCCACGGATGACCGGGTCAGCGAGCGGGCCCGCGAGCTGGGTGGACGGCCGGGCGGGTCAGCGCGGGACGGGGGTGACGACCGAGCCGGTGAGGCGGTCGTGCAGACCGCGCCGGTGCTGGTCCATCAGCAGGGCGGGGACGACCAGGGCCAGCAGCACTCCCCGCAGCAGCGCCCGGAGCAGACCGATCCGGCCGCCGTCGGTCCAGTCGACGCACCGGATCCTGGTCAGGTACATGCCGGGTGTCTGGGCGAACAGCCCCAGGAAGACGCCGTACAGCAGGATCAGCACCAGCACCGGTGCCCAGGCGTCCCGGGTGGGGCTGGCGAACAGGCCCGACGCGAGAAGGCAGAGAATCCAGTCGACGAGCAGCGCACCGAACCGACGCCCGAGGTCGGCCGGGACGAAGTCGGGGTCCGTGGCGGGGGGCGGTGACGGGCGCGGCTGGGTGGTCACCCGGACGAGCCTAGTCAGCGCCGGAGCCGCGCCGGGCGCGGGCCCGACGCACGATGCGAGGCGAACCGGATCGGTGCCGGGCCGCGCCGACGCGTGGTGCCAAAAAGGACCAATCTCATCAAGGTTCACTACACTGGCACAGCCGGACCCGTCCCTCGGGTTGAGGTGTCCGAGTCAGGCACCGAGGTGACCCAACGCGAGGGACGTAACACGGCAGAAACACTGGAGACATGGCCGGGCAACCGCACGGCCATAGCGTCGCCAGGAGCCTAGCTATCCGTGGACGTGCCAGGAGGACGAGTGTTCGCCAATCCCGAGGAACTCCTGCGTTACCTCAAGAACGAGGACGTGAAGTTCGTCGACGTTCGTTTCTGTGACCTGCCCGGCGTCATGCAGCACTTCAACCTGCCGGTGGAGTCCGTCGACGACGACTTCTTCACCAACGGTCTCGCTTTCGACGGGTCGTCGATCCGCGGCTTCCAGGCGATCCACGAGTCGGACATGCTCCTGCTCCCGGACGTCGCCACCGCCTTCATCGACCCGTTCCGCGCGCAGAAGACCCTCGCGCTGAACTTCTTCATCCACGACCCGTTCACCCGCGAGGCGTACTCGCGTGACCCGCGCAACGTGGCGAAGAAGGCCGAGGCCTACCTCGCCGCCAGCGGCATCGCCGACACCGCCTACTTCGGTCCGGAGGCGGAGTTCTACATCTTCGACTCCATCCGTCACGAGACCTCCGCGCACCAGGCGTTCTACTACATCGACTCGATCGAGGGCGCCTGGAACACCGGTCGTGAGGAGGAGGGCGGCAACCGCGGCTACAAGACCGCGTACAAGGGTGGCTACTTCCCGGTGCCGCCGGTCGACCACTACGCCGACCTGCGCGACCAGATCGTCCGCCGGCTGATCGACACCGGTTTCACCGTGGAGCGCTCGCACCACGAGGTCGGCACCGCCGGCCAGGCGGAGATCAACTACAAGTTCTCCACCCTGCTGCACGCCGGTGACCAGCTCCAGCTCTTCAAGTACATCGTGAAGAACACCGCCTGGGCCGCCGGCAAGACCGCCACCTTCATGCCGAAGCCGCTCTTCGGCGACAACGGCTCCGGCATGCACACCCACCAGAGCCTCTGGCTGGGCGGCGAGCCGCTGTTCTACGACGAGACCGGCTACGCCGGCCTGTCCGACACCGCCCGCTGGTACATCGGCGGTCTGCTGCACCACGCGCCGTCGCTGCTGGCCTTCACCAACCCGACGGTCAACTCGTACCGTCGCCTGGTGCCGGGCTTCGAGGCGCCGGTCAACCTGGTCTACTCGCAGCGCAACCGCTCCGCCTGCACCCGCATCCCGGTCACCGGCAGCAACCCGAAGGCCAAGCGGGTCGAGTTCCGGGTGCCGGACCCGTCGGCAAACGTCTACCTCGCCTTCTCGGCGATGCTGATGGCCGGCCTGGACGGCATCAAGAGCAAGATCGAGCCGCCGGCGCCGATCGACAAGGACCTCTACGACCTCCCGCCGGAGGAGTGGGGCGACGTCAAGCAGGTGCCGGGCTCGCTGCCGGCCGTGCTGGACTCGCTCGAGGCCGACCACGACTACCTGCTCGACGGCGGCGTCTTCACCCCCGACCTGATCTCCACCTGGATCGACTGGAAGCGGGCCAACGAGGTCGACCCGGTGCGTCTGCGCCCGACCCCGCACGAGTTCGCGATGTACTTCGACTGCTGATTCCACTCAGCGGCCGTTCCGGGCCGGCTCCGCGTCTCGCGGAGCCGGCCCGTCGCATGTCGACCCCCGCGATACCTTCGCGTCCGATATATTGACGGCGTGGACACTCCGCTGCGCGAACCCACCTTCCTCATCCTGACCGCGCTCGCCCGCGAGCCGATGCACGGTTACGCGATCATCGGCGAGGTCGCGGCCCTCTCCGACGGCCGGCTCTCGCTGCGCCCCGGCACCCTCTACGGCGCGTTGGACCGGCTCGGCGACGCGGGCCTGGTCGAACTCGACCGGGAGGAGACCGTCGACGGCCGGCTGCGCCGCTACTACCGCCTCTCCCCCGCCGGTGACGCCACGCTCGCCGCCGAGACCGAACGGCTGCGCCGCAACGTCGAGGCCGCCACCGCGCGGCTACGGGCGCGCTCGGTGCGACCGCTCGCACCGCGTACCGCCGGAGGTCTGGCATGAGCGAGCGTCAGCGAGCGATTCATCAACGCAGTGCGCTGGTGCCTCAGGCCGGCACGCAGCGAAGTGGAGGGCCGGCATGAGCAGGCTGGAGCGCCGCTACCGGCACCTGCTGCGGGCGTATCCGACGGACTACCGCCACTCCCGGGGCGACGAGATCGTCGGGACGTACCTCGATCTGGCCGACCCGCGACGGCGCTGGCCCTCCGTCGCGGACGCCGCCGACCTGGTGCGGGGTGGCCTCCGCCAGCGGCTGCGGGCCGCCGGCGCCAGCGACCTGATCCCCGGGGTACGCCTTGCGGCGCTGCTCGCGCTGACCACCGCCACCTTCCTGGCCGGTTTCTGGACGCTCGTCGAGCAGAGCCCACCACCTGCCGAGGCGGGCGTGCCGGTGTTCGGTCCCTTCGAGTCGACCGGCATCGTCGCGTGGTTGGCGTGGCTGGTCGTGGCGGTCCTCGCACTCGTCGCGCCGGGCCGACCCGCCCGGGTGGCAGTCGCCGGGGCGGTGCTGGCCACCGTGGCGGTTCTCCTGGCGGACCCGGTCGCGGGCCTGCCCAGGCCGCCGCTGCTGGTGCTGGTGCCCCAGGTCGCCCTCGGGGTGCTGGCACTCGCGGTGGACAGCCGCCTACCGCTGCCCGCTCGGGCATTGCCGATCGTGGCGGCAGCGGGTGGCGGCGCGTTCTCCGGCGGTGCTGGCAACCAGCTCTACTGGGGTTCCTACCGCTGGACGTCCGAACTGCTGCTACCGGCGACCGGGGTGGTGCTGCTGGGGGTTGCGCTACTGCTCGGCGTCGGGTTGGCGATGCGACGGGACTGGCGGGGTGGCTGGGCGGTGGTCGCGCTGCTCACCCCGATCGGTCTGCTCAGCGTGCACATTCTGGCCGGGGCGGTGGACGGCCTCGCCGGGGCACCGCGTCCGACCTATCCGACCCTGGTCGGGGCGGCGCTCACCGTGGGGCTGCTCGGGCCGGTCGTGCTGCCGGCCGCCGTGGCCCTGCGCCGTCGCACCAGGGGCAGCCCCGACGAGCCCTGCCCCACCTGCGGCACCCGCCGCTGACCGGGCCCGCCGCCGAACCGGCACCGCGCCACAACGAGCCCTCCGCCAACCAACCACCAGACGCACCCCACCGCGCCCACCCCGAGAGCCCGGCGACTGTGGCAGTGCAGGTGCTTGCACACCGGTGTGTCGAGCAGCTTCGCTGCCACGCTTCGGCCGCGCAACCGCGCGCCGCAGGAGGGACAGACGGGTGGGTAACTCAAGACTCGGTGGAGGACCGGGTGGCGGCGCAGCGCCGACGAGCAGTGGGTGGGGGCGACCGCCAGGATTGGCGGCGGGACAGGGCCCAGACGAGCGCGGCGAGGACCAGTGCGGTCATCGTGATCGCGCCCGGGGCCTTGGTCAGCCGGGCCAGGTTGGTGCCGTCCGGCAGCGCGAGAAAAGAGGCCAGCGCGCACGGCAGCACGAACCAGGCGGTCCGGGTCGCGGCCACCGCGAGCACCGCCAGCGGCCACGTCGCGTACCAGGGATGGAACACCGGCGCGAGCACCACGGTGGCCACCAACCCCACCCCCGCCCCCCGCAACACCACCCGCCGCCGCCCCACCTCCGCTTCAGAAGCGTTGATCATGAGGTTAGCGGCACCGGTAAGCGCTTGCCGGGACGCTAACCTCATGATCAACGCGTCCGGGTGGGGGGCGGTGGGTGGGGGTGGGGGGTGGCGCAGGGTTCGGTAGGTGTGGTGGAAGAGGAGAGGGAGCAGGGTGGACAGGAGGAGCAGGGCGGTGATGCGGGTCAGTGGGACGGCGTGGGGGTGGCGGGCGAACAGTTCGCCGACGTAGTCGATGAGCATGCCGACGGCGGTCGGCGGCGAGGTCCACTGCACGGTGTCGCCGCTGCGGCCCAACCCGCCGAGCCAGCCGAGCCCCAGACCGGTCAGCAGCGACAGGACCAGCAGTCCGCCGACGGCGCCGACGGCCAGCAGGCCACCGTCGCGCAGCAGCGTCCGCACGCCGGGTCGACCCCGCACGGCGGCCAGCGCCGCGAACGGCAGCACCACCACGGCGATCGCCTTCACCGACACCGCCAGCCCGAGCAGCACCCCGGCGGGCAGCAGCACACCGACTGGGCGCAGCGACCCGACCCGGCCCGGAGGATCGGCGAGGATCAGCGACCCGAGCCGGCCCGGAGGGTGGACGAGGATCAGCAGGGCCGGCAGGAGCAGGCCGAGCATCACCGCGTCGTTGTGCGCCCCGGCCACCAGGTGCACCCCGACCAGCGGACAGGCCAGCAGCAGCCAGGTCGCCCGTCGAGGCGGCACACCGGCCGCCCGGGCCAGGCCGGGCAGGCAGGCCGCCGCCGCCAGCACGCCCGCGAGCGCCAGCAGCCGCAGCAGTACCACCGTGCCCACCAACCCGCCGCCGAGCACCACGGCCAGCGCGGCGAGCAGGACGAACAACGGCCCGTACGGCGCCGGGGTGTCCCGCCAGACCGGCGCGACCGCCTCGACCCAGGGGCAGCCGGCCGCGGCCACCCCGATGGCGTACGGGTCACCCCCGTCGGCGTAGATCCAGCCCTGGCAGGCGTACGAGTAGACGTCCCGACTACCCAGCGGGGCGGTGACCAGCAGCGGCAGCGCCCAGCCTCCGGCGGTGACGTACGCCCACCTCGTCGACGGCGCACCGGCCCTCAACGCCCACCAGGCACCCACCATGGCGGTGGTGCCGAGCAACCACGACGTGACGGTCAGCGGGCCACCGTCGGGGGCGGTGCCGGCGTCCGGCAGGGCACCACCGAGGTAGCCGGCGACCGCCAGCAGCACGGCCCCGCCCAGTCCGACGTACCGGGCGACCCGGTCCCGCGCGCCCACGGGCCGGGCATCGGGACCGCGTCCGGCCTCGGACGCGCAGCGGGGATCGAGGGGGGAACGGGCGCCGGGCTCGCTCACCGGCGGTACCTCTCCTCCAGTGCGGTGTCCAGCAACGCCGCCGGGAGCGGCCTACTCGACCGGCACCGGTTGCCGGTCCGCCGCCCGGGCCTGCCTCGCCGACCGTACCAAGCGGACCGCCACCACGATCACGAACAGCGTCATCAGCGGCGCACCGACCGTCTTGGTGTAGCGGGGCAGGCCGGTGCCGTCGGCCAGCACCAGGAACGCGGCGTACACGGTCACGGCGCTGAACCACCAGGTGCGCCGCGCGGTGGCGGCGAGCAGGGTCAGCGGCCAGAACCAGTACCAGGGGTGGAACAGCGGGGCGAGCGCCACCGTGGCGGTCAACGCCAGCGCGGCGTGCCAGAGCGGTTCCCGGTGGCGGGCCCGGAACCACAGCCACACCAGCAGCGCCGCCAACACCAGCACCGCGATGCCCCGGGTCACCGGCAGCGCGTCGATGTGCAGGCCGAACGGCAGCACCAGGTAACCGACGGTCTGCCCGACGGCGGTCGGCGGCGAGGTCCAGGCAACCACCTCGTTGCCGTGTGACAGCCCGGTGATCCAGCCGAGGTCCAGCCCGGCGGCCAGGGTCACCCCGAACAGCGTGGCCACGGCGCCGCCGACCACCGGCGTACCGTGGCGCAGCAGCGCACGCAGCGAGAAGCCGCCGGTGATCGCGGCGAGTGCCGCGAACGGCACCACCACGAGCGCGGTCACCTTGATGCCGGCGGCCAGGCCGAGCACGACGCCGCCGGCCAGCAGCGGCCAGGGCCGGCCGGGACGACTCACCACCACGGCCAGCCCGGCCACCAGCAGGCCGACCATCAGCGCGTCGTTGTGCACCCCGGAGATCAGGTGCACTCCGACCAGCGGGCTGGCCAGGGCGAGCCAGAGGGCCCGGCCGACCGGCACGCCGCTGCGGCGGGCCAGCACCGGCAGGCAGGCCGCCGTCAGCACCACGCCGGCCACCGCGAGCACCCGGAACAACGCGATGCTGCCGATCAGGGAACCGGTCGCCGCGACCACCGCGCCGGAGAGCACCACGAACAGCGGCCCGTACGGTGCCGGGGTGTCCCGCCAGATGTACGACATGGTGTCCAGCCACGGGCAGGGCAGCGTGGAGACGCCGTACTCGTACGGGCTGATGCCATTGGCGTAGCTCGCCCCCTGGCAGGCGTACGCGTAGGCGTCCCGGCTGCCCAGCGGCGGGGTGAACAGGAACGGCAGCACCCACAGCCCGGCGGTGACCAGGGCCCACCGCGCCGAGGGCACCCGGTCCCGCAGCGTCCACCAGGCCACCGCCATGGCCGCGGTGCCGACCAACCACAGCCCGATGATCAGCGGTCCGTTCGGGCCCAACCAGATCTTGACCGGGTTGGGTCGCAGGTCGCCGTCGGGCAGGGCGCCGCCGAGGAACGCCGCCACGGCGAGCATGATCGATCCGGCCAGTCCGGTCCAGCGCACGAGGTGATGGGGCACCTCGCCATGCTGCCAGTACCGCCGATCGCGGTACGGAGGTGGGCATCGTCCGACGGTCGACGGGGTTCAGTCGGGCGGACAGTGTCCGGACGGTCGCAGGCTGCTGGTGACCTCGAAGGTTCCCGCGCTGCGGGCCCGTACCGTGACCCATTCGTCCGGGTCGGCGCGCAGGCACCCGTCCCCCGCGGACAGCGACAGCCAGCGGGACCAACGGACCCGGACGAGCACGTCGGCGGGCGCGTCGACGGTGAACCGCACCCCCGCGTCGGCGGAGCTGACCAGCCGAGCCGGCGGGGAGACCAGGGGTGCCGGGTCGAGCACCTGGTACAGCCGCCACTGCCCGGGACGACCCACCTCCCGCAGGTACGGCTGGCCGGCCAGCACCAGCGTCGCCTCGTCCCGGCCGTACCGGTCCAGGGCCGCGTCCGGTGCGACGGCGACGTAGCTGACGGCGTTGCGGCGCAGCCACTCGCCGTACCGGCCGGCATCGAGGCCGCCGTCGTAGAACAGCGGGTTACGGCCCACGTCGACCTGTCGCTCCCAGCCCCGGGCCAGTGGCACCGCGGCGGCCACGAAGGCGCTCTCCCAGTGGTCCCGCAGCGGCACCACTTCGATCCGGCCGACCGGTGCCCGTCGCCGCAGGTCGTCCAGCAGCGGTTCGTGGAAGGCGGCGTACGCCGGTGCCGAGCCACGGCGGGCGATGTCGTTGGTCATCACCGGGGACTGCCACCAGAACAGCGCGACGAGCAGCGCGGCCAGCCACCGCCGCCCGAGCCCGGCGTAGGCCGCGACGATCGGCAGGGCGAAGAGCATCGGCAGGCGTAGCGCGTTCGAGCCGACCGGGCTGGGCAGGTAATAGGCCGCGACCAGGAGCAGCGCGGTCAGCGCGGCACCGACCCGCAGCGCCCGGACCGGTACGAGCGCGAGCACCACCACGGCCAGGGCGAGGTTGATCCGCAGTGATTCGGCGCTGAACGGCTGCCGCCCCCCGTTGCCGAAGAGCATGGCCATCGGCGCCACCGTCACCAGCGGAGCCAGGCAGAGGACCAGCGCGGCGGCACCGGGTCGCCGGTGTCGCCAACCGTCGAGGATCAGTATGGTGCCGCCGGCCAGCCCGACGAAGAGGCCGGCCACCGGGCTGGCGGCCGTCGCGAGCACCGCCGCCGCACCGGCCGCCGCCAGCCGCCACCAACGCGCCCCCGTGGGCAGCGCCACCAGGCAGAGCGCGAGCAGTCCCCACATCAGGCCGACGGCGAAGGTGATCCGGCCGCTGGCCAGGTTGCCCACCAGGACGACCGCGCCCAGCAGGCCGCCGAGCAGCGGACGACGGGCACCGGTCAGCACCAGCACCCAGGCCAGTGCCCCGGCGGAGACGACCGCCGCGACCGCACCGACCGGACGCACCCCCACCAGCGCGCCGAGCATCTGGGTGTAGAGGCTGTAGCCGAACTGGTTGACCCCGCCGTACCACGAGAAATCGAGCGGGGCGAGCCCGTTGCGCTCCGCGAAGCCCGCGCGGGCCACCTGGGCGGAGAGGTCGGTCCCCATGGGCGGGGCCAGCAGGAACGCGACGGCCAGCAACAGCGACAGCACCAGCGCGCCGAGGACCGGGTAGCCCGGCCACGGTGCGCCGGCGTCCTCGGCGGCCCTCCCGTCGGGAACGGCAGCGTGGGTCGATGTCGGCATCGAGCAGTCCTACCACGATCAGCGACCGGCCCTGGTGGCGGGTCGCTGGGAAGTCGAGCTACATCTCCAGGACGCGTTCGGTGGCGGCGCGGGAGCGGCGGCCGGTGCGCAGGTACTCGTCGAGGAATTCGCCCGGGTCGTCGCGGCCGAGCAGCCGGACCACGCCGGCCAGCTCCACGCCGTGCCGGGGCAACTGGTCGCCGGCGCGACCCCGGACCAGCATCAGGGCGTTGCGGACCTGCGCGGCGAGCGTCCACCCGGCCACCATCGCCTCGGCGTCCGCCGGGTCGACCAGGCCCGCGTCCCGGGCCGCCGCGAGTGCGTCGAGGGTACGCGTGCCGCGCAGTTGCGGGTACGCGCCGGCGTGCCGCAGCTGGAGCAGCTGCACCGCCCACTCCACGTCGGCCAGGCCGCCCCGGCCCAGTTTGGTGTGGGTGGCCGGATCGGCGCCCCGGGGCAGTCGCTCGGTCTCCACCCGCACCTTGATCCGACGGATCTCGATGACCTGTTCCCGGGTCAGCCCGTCGGCGGGGTACCGGATCGGGTCGACCATCTGCTCGAACCGGGTGCCCAGGTCGGCGTCGCCGCAGACGCAGCGGGCGCGCAGCAGCGCCTGCGCCTCCCACACCCGCGACCAGCGGGCGTAGTACTGCTGGTAGGCGGCGAGACTGCGGACCAGTGGCCCCTGCCGGCCCTCGGGACGCAGGTCGGCGTCGACGCCGAGCGGCGGGTCGGGGGCGGGCATGCCGAGCAGCCGCCGCAGTTCCTCGGCGATGGCGTGCGCGGCGGCACTGGCCGCGCTCTCGCTGACCCCCTCCGGTGGGTCGTAGACGAAGAGCACGTCGGCGTCGGAGAGGTAGTTCGACTCGTACCCGCCGAGCCGGCCCATCCCGATCACCGCGAACGTCAGTCCCGGCATGGCCGGCTGGGCGGCCCGGGCGGTGCGTAGCGCGGCGGCGAGGGTCGCGTCGGTGACGTCGGAGAGCGCGGTGCCGACCGCCGTGATGTCGGACAGCGCGGGCGTGCTCCGGCCGCCGTCGGGGCGGGCCGGGGCCAGCGAACCGGCCCGGCTGAGCACGTCGGCGCAGGCGAGGCGGAGCAGTTCCCGGCGGCGCAGTGCGCGTACCGCCCGGGTCGCCTCGACCGGGTCGGTGTGTCGGGCCGCGGCGGCGGTGAGCCCGTCGAAGAGCACCTCGCGTGGCCGCGGGCTCAGCTCGCTCTCCTCGGCCAGCAGGCGCAGCGCCTCCGGCTCCCGCTTCAGCAGGTCCGCCACGTACCGGGAGGCGGAGAGCACCCGGGCCAGCCGGCGGGCCACCGGACCGGAGTCGCGCAGCAGTCGCAGGTACCAGGGGGTGCTGCCAAGGGAGTCGGAGACCTGGCGGTAGTTGAGCAGCCCCCGGTCCGGCTCGGGCGCGTCGGCGAACTCGCTGAGCAGCACCGGCAGCAGGGTGCGTTGGATGGCGGCGGTCCGGCTCACCCCGCCGGTGAGCGCCTGCAGGTGACGCAGCGCCCCGGCCGGATCGGCGAAGCCGAGGATCTCCAGCCGGTTGCGGGCCGCCTGCGGGGTCAGCCGCAGCCCGTCGGCCGGTACCCGGGCCACCGACTCCAGCAACGGCCGGTAGAGCAGCTTGGCGTGCAGTCGGCGTACCTCGGTGGCGTGGGTGACCCACTCGGCGCGGAACTCCTCGACGGCGCTGCGGCCGGGTCCGGCGGTGTAGCCGAGCGCGGTGGCGAGCCAGCGCAACGCGCCCGGCTCGGTCGGTACGGTGTGGGTGCGTCGCAGGCCCTGAAGTTGCAGCCGGTGCTCGACGCTGCGCAGGAACCGGTAGCCGCGCAGCAGCGCCTCGCCGTCGGCCCGGCCGACGTAGCCGCCGGTGACCAGCGCCCGCAGGGCGGGGATGGTGCCGGCCGCCCGCAACGTCTCGTCGCCCCGGCCGTGCACCAGCTGCAGCAACTGCACCGCGAACTCGATGTCGCGCAGCCCGCCGGGGCCGCGTTTGATCTCGCGTTCCAGCTCCTTCGGCGGGATGTGGTCAATGATCTTGCGTCGCATCGCGCGGACGTCCTCGACCGCCTCGGGGCGTTCGGCCGCCTGCCAGAGCAGCGGCGCCAACGCGTCGATCCACTCCTGACCGAGCGCCAGGTCGCCGGCGGCCGGACGGGCCTTGAGCAGCGCCTGGAACTCCCAGGTCCGCGCCCAGCGCCGGTAGTAGGCCAGGTGGCTGGCCAGCGTCCGCACCAGCGGGCCCCGGTTGCCCTCGGGGCGCAGAGCCGCGTCGACCGGCCAGGCGACCAGCCCGCAGATGTGGATAAGCCGCGTGGCCACGGTGGTGGCGGTGGTCAGGTCGTCGTCCTCGGCCGCCACGAAGATCACATCGACGTCGGAGACGTAGTTCAGCTCGCCGCCACCGCACTTGCCCATCGCGACCACGCCCAGGCGCGGCTCCCGGGTGCCCTCGGGCAGCTCCGCCACGGCGATCCGGTACGCGGCCGACAGGGTGGCGTCGGCAAGTGCCGACAGGGCGTGCATCGTCTGTTCCAGGCCGCGCCCGCCGGTCAGGTCGGCCGCCGCGATCCGCAGCAGGGCCAGCCGGTACGCCCGCCGCAGCACCGCGACGGGGTTGCCGTCGCCGGACAGGTCCAGCCCGCCGTCCGCGGTCGGTGCGAGACCGTCCGGCTCGGTACGCAGCACCGACCACTGGTCGGGGTTGGCCACCAGATGGTCACCGAGCGCCGAGGAGGCGCCCAGCACGGCGAGCAGCCGGCGGCGCAGACCCGGGTCGTCGTGCAGCGCGGCGAGCAGCGTCGAGCCCGCGCCGATGCCGCCGACGGCCGCGGTGGTGCCCTGACTCCCGGCGACACCGTCGTCTCCGGTGCTGCCGCCGTTGCCGGTCGCACCATCGCTCGCGGCGGCACCGGCAGTCCCGCTGCCGGTGGTGCCGCCCTGGCCGGCGGCGGTCGCCGTGACGCGCCCGGGCCCCGCACCCCGTTGCCGCAGCGCCGCACCCGACCCGGCGGCGCCGTTCGGGCCGGCCATCGTACGACGCTCCGCCTCCACCAGCCGGTGCAGCTGGCGCAGCGCCAGATCCGGGTCGGCGGCCCGGGACAGCGCGGTGAGCAGCTCCTGAGCCTGCTCGCCGGTGGGTTCCTGGGTCTGCGGGCGCCACAGGTCGAGCCCGTCCGGCCCGAGCAGGTCGGCGGCGCGGGCACCCGCCTCGTCGTCAGTGACGCCGAAGCCGTAGCGGGCGAGGCGGCCCGTGGCGCTGGTCGGCCGGCCCATCAGTGCCCGAGCAGCGGCAGGCTGCGCCGCGACCCCTCGTCGAGCTCGCCGAGGGCGAGTGCGGCGAACCGCGCCGCGAACGGCTGCCAGACATCCTCGACGTCGGCCATCACCGCGTCGCACGCGGAGACCACCAGCTGCGGGTCGTAGCCCAGCTCGGCAAGCAGCACCGAGTCGGTGGCCCACTCGGCGATCATCGCGGTGTCGCACTCGATGTGGAACTGCAACCCCCAGGCCCGGTCGCCGAGGCGGAACGCCTGGTGCGGATAGCGGGTGGAGGCGGCCAGCAGGGTGGCACCGGCGGGCAGCTCGGTGATCTCGTCGGCGTGCCACTGCAACACGTCGGGGATCAGCGGCACGTACCGGAAGAGCGGATCGGACTCGGCCGCGTCCCGCCGGCCGACCACGGCGGGCCCCACCTCCGGCCCGGACGGGCTGCGCACGACCGTGCCGGCGTGGGCGGTGGCGAGCAGCTGCGCACCGAGGCAGACGCCCAGGGTCGGCAGCCGGTGCCGCACCGCCTTGCGGAGCAGCTTCTCCACCGCCGGGAACCAGGGCGCCGCCGGCACCCCGTCGACGAGCGGGTAGGCCTGCTGGTCACCGCCGAGCACCACCAGGGCGGCGTACCCGTCCAGTTCGGTGGGGAGGGTCTCGCCCGCGTGCGGGCGGACCACCGCCAGCTCCAGCCCGGCCTCGGTCAGCCACTCCCCCAGCCGGCGCGGGTCGTCGGTCGGGTCGTTCTCGATCACCAACGCGGTTGCCACATCGTCGAGGCTATCCGGTCCCGCCGAGCCGTCCGACCGGCGGGACCGGGCGCGTGCCGCCGTCGCGGGAACGTGCCTGGCCAGCGCACTAAGCTGCCGCTGTGTCCGACCACCTCGCGCCCGACGACGTCGTACGCCCGCCCGCGCTGCGTCCCGGCGACACGGTGATGCTGGTGTCGCCGTCCGGACCGACCCGCCCCGAGCGGGTGGCCCGGGGCGTGGAACTGCTCACCGGGTGGGGGCTGCGGCCGGTGCTCGCGCCCAACGCCTACGCCCGGCAGGGCTACCTGGCCGGGGCCGACGCGTTGCGGGCGGCCGACCTCAACACCGCGTTCGCCGATCCACGCGTGCGCGGGGTGATCTGCACCCGGGGCGGTTACGGCGCGCAGCGGGTGGTGGACGCGATCGACATGGCGGCGGTACGCCGCGACCCGAAGGTGGTGGCCGGCTTCTCGGACATCACCGCACTGCAACTGGCGCTCTGGCGGGGTGCCCGGTTGGCCGGGGTGCACGGTCCCGGGGCGGCCTGGCGCGACGAGCGCACCCCGCTGGCCTCGGCCGAGTCCCTGCACGCGGCGATGACCAGCACCGAGCCGGTCACCGTACGCGCCGTGCAGGACGAGGAGACCTTCGGCGTACGCGTCGCGGGACGGGCCACCGGCCGGCTGCTGGGCGGCAACCTCTGCCTGGTCGTGGCCTCCCTCGGCACCCCGGACATGCCCGACCTGACCGGCGCGGTGCTGCTGCTGGAGGACGTGCAGGAGCCGCCGTACAAGGTCGACCGGATGTTGACCCAGCTCCGCCGGGCCGGCGCGCTGGACGGGCTGGCCGGGGTGGCGGTCGGGCAGTTCACCGAGTGCGCCGACGGCTGGGACACCACGGTGGCCGACGTGCTCGGTGAGCGCCTCGGCGACCTGGGCGTACCGGTGCTGGGTGGCCTGCCGATCGGTCACGGCCCCGGTCAGCTCACCGTCCCGGTCGGTACCCGGGCGAGTCTCGACGCCGACGCCGGCACCCTCACCGTGGTCGCCGCCGTCCGCTGAACCCTTGCCGGGATTGTCCGTATTCCGGGTCGGGATTGCCAGCTCACTGACAGCTTCGCCATGGTCCACGCCCAGCCAGGCTCGTCACTGTCGGTGACGTCATCGCATCACCGACGAGTTGGAGGAACGATGTCCCGCACGATTTCGAAGAAGCACCTGCTGGCCGGCCTGGCCGCGGCGGGCGTGCTCGGCGTGGGGATCGCCGCTCCCACCGTGGCGCTCGCCGACGACAAGGCCACCCCGAGCGCCAGCGCCAGCAGTGAACCGCAGGGTGACCGGCAGGAGCAGCGGGCCGCGCGGCACGCGCAGTTCGCCGAGGCGCTGGCCGAGGAGTTGGGCGTGCCGACCGAGCAGGTGACCGAGGCGCTGGAGAAGCTCCGCGAGCAGCACCAGCCGCAGGGCCGGCCGGACCGCGAGGGCCACCGGGGCTTCCCGGGTCGCGGCGAGGGCCGCATGGGTGGCGCCGAGGGCCAGCGCCGGACACCGCCGTCGGCCGAGGAGCGCAAGGAGGCGCTGGCCGAGCGGCTGGCGCAGGCGGTCGAGGACGGCAAGCTCACCCAGGAGCAGGCCGACGCCATCACCGCCGCCGTCGAGGCCGGTGTGTTCGGCGGCTGGGGCGGCCCGGGCGCTCGCGGCGGCGAGGGCGACACCGCCGGCAAGTGACACCTCGGCCGGCCCTCACGCACGCGCACCGCGTGCCGAACGGTCCCGGCTCATCCGCCGGCCCGGGCTGACGTACCACGCCGCTGTACCCGACCCACGGCCACGACCGGCCCACGACATGCGGCAAGTCGCGGTATCCGGGAGCCCGGGAAGGCCCGACTTGCCGCATCCGGCGACCGCCGGCGGCGCGCAGGACTCGACCGGCAGCACCGGTGCGGGGTGCGGTCAGGCGATGCAGGCGCAGACGATCAGCGCGGCGCCGAAGTGGCTGGC
Source organism: Micromonospora palythoicola (assembly GCF_036689795.1). Lineage (NCBI taxonomy): Bacteria > Bacillati > Actinomycetota > Actinomycetes > Micromonosporales > Micromonosporaceae > Micromonospora > Micromonospora palythoicola. The sequence goes on from NZ_JBAGKI010000009.1 coordinate 26,645, forward strand.
GGCGCTGACCCGGGCCACCGGGTGCGGCTCGTCGGCGCAGACGACCTCGCCGAGCTTGCCCGGCGTGATCAGGTCCAGCACGAAGAAGGCGAGCGCCATGATGCCGAGACCGATCAGCCCGAAGATCACCGTCGAGGCCAGTCCCTTGGCGAAGTCGCTGTAGCTGGTCAGGATCGCGGTGAAGACGATGCCGGCGACACCGAGCTGATTCGCGGCGAGCAGCAGCCCGGCGTTGGCGTTGCGGTGTACCCAGATCAGGTCCCGCAGTTTGCCCGGGGTGAGCAGGTCGACCAGGACGAAGCCGGCGGCCATCAGGCCCACTCCGACGACCCCGAACACCACACTCTGCCAGGCTCCGCTGAGCAGATCCTCCAGCACCGACTGCCTCCCGACGGTCTCCGGCCGGCGGGTGCCGGCACGGTGATCGAGACGATAGCGGCACCGGGCAACGCTCGGCAGCCCGGCAGCGGCCCGCGGGCGCTGGCCCGTCCGCAGCGCGGCCACAACGACAGCCAACCGCAGCGGCGGCCACAGCGACAGCCGACAGCCAGCCGCAGCGGCTACAGCGACAGGTAGTGCTGGCGCTCGTAGGGGGTGACCTCGCGGCGGTACTGCTCCCACTCGGCCCGCTTGTTACGCAGGAAGAAGTCGAAGACGTGCTCGCCGAGCACCTCGGCGACCAGTTCCGAGCCCGCCATCACGTCGATCGCCTCGGACAGGTTCTCCGGCAGCGGTTCGTACCCCATCGCCCGCCGCTCGGCGCTGGTCAGCGCCCACACGTCGTCCTCCGCGCCCGGCGGCAGCTCGTACCCCTCCTCGATGCCCTTCATGCCGGCGCCGAGCAGCACCGCGAAGGCGAGGTACGGGTTGGCGGCCGAGTCGGGCGAACGGATCTCCACCCGGGCCGAGTTCGGCTTGCCGTACGCCGGTACCCGGACCAGCGCGGAGCGGTTCAGGTGCCCCCAGCAGACGTACGCGGGGCTCTCGGTGACCCGATCCGGCAGCGCCTGCGGGAACAGGCGCTTGTACGAGTTGACCCACTGGTTGGTGACCGCCGTGTACTCCCGGGCGTGGGCCAGCAGCCCGGCGATGAACGCCCGGGCCACCTTGGACAGCTTCATCGGGTCGCTGGCGTCGTGGAACGCGTTGCGCTCGCCCTCGAACAGCGACAGGTGGGTGTGCATCCCACTGCCCGGCTGGTCGGTGAAGGGCTTGGGCATGAAGGTGGCCTGCACGCCGGTGGAGAGCGCCACCTCCTTGACCACGTGCCGGAACGTCATGATGTTGTCGGCGGTGGTGAGCGCGTCGGCGTAGCGCAGGTCGATCTCCTGCTGGCCGGGGGCGACCTCGTGGTGGCTGAACTCCACCGAGATGCCGATCCGCTCCAGCGACAGCACCGCCTGACGGCGGAAGTCCCGTGCCACGGCGTGGGTGGTGTGCTCGAAGTAACCGCCGGTGTCCACCGGCACCGGCACCGAGCCGTCCATCGGCCCGTTCTCCAGCAGGAAGAACTCGATCTCGGGGTGGGTGTAGAAGGTGAAGCCCTTCTCCGCCGCCCGGGACAGCGCCCGACGCAGCACGTGGCGGGGGTCGGCCCAGGAGGGGCCGCCGTCGGGCAGCAGGATGTCGCAGAACATCCGGGCGCTCTCGCCGCTGACCCCACCCTCGAACGGGAAGACCTGGAAGGTGGTCGGATCCGGCATGGCGACCATGTCCGACTCGAAGACCCGGGCGAAACCCTCGATCGCCGATCCGTCGAAGCCGATGCCCTCCTCGAAGGCGGCCTCCAGTTCGGCGGGGGCGACCGACACGCTCTTGAGCGTGCCGAGCACGTCGGTGAACCACAGCCGGACGAAACGGATGTCCCGCTCTTCCAGCGTACGGAGGACGAACTCCTGCTGACGGTCCACTTCCCCAACCTTCCGCGACACGCTATGTCCGCCTTCGGTCGGACTCTGCCCGACCTGACCGACCAGTCTCCACCGACCCGATTACGCAGACGTTAACCGAACCGCGGCCGTTGCGTCCCGTCCCGTCCCGACCGGCGGTCCCGACCCGGTCGGGCTGGGCCACGCCGACGTGTCGAGCCCGGACGGCTGGGGCAAGATGAGGACATGCCCACCCTGCGTCTCGCGCTGTGCCAGGTCAACCCCAGTGTCGGTGACCTCACCGGCAACGCCGGTCTCGTCCGCGCCTGGACCCGCCGGGCCGCCGACTCCGGCGCCCAGCTCGTCCTGTTCCCCGAGATGATGCTGACCGGCTACCCGGTGGAGGATCTGGTCTTCCGGCGGTCCTTCGTGGCCGCCTCCCAGGCGGCACTCACCCGGCTCGCCGCCGATCTGGCCGCCGACGGCCTCGGTGACCTGCCGGTCGTGGTGGGCTATCTGGACGCCGACGGGCCGCCGCAGGTCAGCGCGGACGCCGAGCCGGGCCGGGGGGCGCGCAACGCCGCCGCGCTGCTGCACCGCGGCGAGGTGGTCGCCACCTACTTCAAGCACCACCTGCCCAACTACGGCGTCTTCGACGAGGACCGCTACTTCGTGCCCGGCGACATGCTCACCGTGGTCCGGCTGGGTGGGGTGGACGTGGCACTGACCATCTGCGAGGACCTGTGGCAGGCCGGGGGGCCGTTCGCCGCCGCCCGGCGGGCCGGGGTCGGGCTGGTGGTCAACATCAATGGCTCGCCGTACGAGCTGAACAAGGACGACCTGCGGCTGCCGCTGGTCCGCCGGCGGGCCGCCGAGGCCGGCGCCGCCGTCGCGTACGTCAACATGATCGGCGGTCAGGACGAGCTGGTCTTCGAGGGCGACTCGATGATCGTCGCGTCGGACGGGACGGTGCTGACCCGGGCGCCGCAGTTCGTCACCCACCTGCTCGTGCACGATGTCGACCTACCTGCGGCCACCGATGCCGGCGACGACGGCGAGCAGTTGGCCGAGGGGCTGCGGATGGTGCGTCGTACCGTCGAAGGGATCCCGCCCTCGCCGCCGGGCCCGGCGGCCGTCGGCGGCCTGATCGAGCCGGTGGCCGACGAGGCCGAGGTGTGGCAGGCGCTGGTGCTCGGCCTGCGGGACTACGTCGAGAAGAACCGCTTCCCCTCGGTGGTGCTCGGGCTCTCCGGTGGCATCGACTCGGCGGTGGTGGCGGCCATCGCGGTGGACGCCCTCGGCGGCGACCGGGTGGTCGGGGTCTCCCTGCCCAGCCAGCACTCCTCGGAGCACAGCCGCTCCGACGCGGCCGACCTGGCCAAGCGGACCGGCCTGGACTACCGGGTGGAGCCGATCCAGCCGATGGTGGACACCTTCCTGGCGAACATGTCGCTGTCCGGGGTCGCGGTGGAGAACCTCCAGGCCCGGGTACGCGGCGTCATCCTGATGGCGTTGTCGAACCAGGAGGGGCACCTGGTGCTGACCACCGGCAACAAGAGCGAGCTGGCGGTCGGCTACTCGACCCTGTACGGCGACTCGGTCGGCGGCTTCAACCCGATCAAGGACGTGTGGAAGACGCTGGTCTGGCGGCTGGCCAAGTGGCGCAACACCGAGGCCACCCGGCTGGGCGTGACCCCACCGATCCCGGAGAACTCGATCGGCAAGCCACCGAGCGCCGAGCTGAGCCCGGGGCAGCTCGACAGCGACTCGCTGCCCGACTACGACGTACTCGACCCGATCCTGATCGGCTACGTCGACGGTGACCTGGGCCGGGAAGGGCTGATCGCCGACGGTCACGACCCGGCCGTGGTGGACAAGGTGCTGCGGATGGTGGATACCGCTGAGTACAAGCGCCGCCAGTCCGCCCCGGGTACGAAGATCTCCATGAAGGCGTTCGGACGGGACCGGCGGCTACCGATCACCAACCGGTGGCGCGAGAACGGCTGACCGGGCCGCACGAGCGGCTGGCTCGTGACGTCGGGCCGGAGTGACATCCTCCACTGCGCCCTGCCGCCGACCGTCCGCACGGTGGGACGATCGCGGCAGAACCCGGGGACCGCGCACGCGGCCTCGAGGAAGGAGAACATCGTGGAATCCACTCCGGCCGAGGTGACCGCCCTCTACGGCGGCCCGGCCACCCGCCGGGTCCGTACCCGTGACCTGCTCGCCGCCAAGGAGCGCGGCGAGAAATGGTCGATGCTCACCTCGTACGACCAGTACACGGCCTCGATCTTCGACGCCGCCGGGATCCCGGTGCTGCTGGTGGGCGACTCGGCGGCGAACAACGTGTACGGCTACGAGACGACCCTGCCGGTGACCGCCGAGGAGCTGCTGCCACTGGTACGCGCGGTGGTCCGGGCCACCCGGCAGACCCTTGTCGTCGGTGACCTGCCCTTCGGCTCGTACGAGGAGGGGCCGACCCAGGCGCTGCGTACCGCCGTCCGGTTCATGAAGGAGGGCGGCTGTCACGCGGTGAAGCTGGAGGGCGGCCGGCGCTGCGCCGCGCAGATCGAGGCGATCGTCGGTGCCGGCATCCCGGTGATGGCGCACATCGGCTTCACCCCGCAGCGGGAGCACACCATCGGCGGATACCGGGTACAGGGCCGGGGCGAGACCGCCGACGAGGTACTGGCCGACGCGCGGGCGGTCACCGCGGCGGGCGCCTTCGCGGTGGTGCTCGAAATGGTGCCCGGTGACGTCGCCAAGCGGGTGACCGCCGAACTGCCGATTCCCACGGTGGGCATCGGCGCCGGCCCGGACACCGACGCCCAGGTGCTGGTCTGGCAGGACATGGCGGGTCTGCGTACCGGCAAGGCGCCACGCTTCGTGAAGCGCTACGCCGCCCTGGCCGACGCGCTCGACGAGGCCACCCGCCGCTTCGCCGACGAGGTCCGCTCCGGCCAGTTCCCCGCCGCCGAACACACCTTCTGACCGCACCTCGCGCCCGCCGCCGCGAGCGCGGCGGCGGGCACCGGTCGCGGGTGTACGCGAGCTGCGACGATGTGGCGGACAGGGCGAGCGAGATTTCCCGAGAACCGCTACGGTTCTCGCTCGTGAACCGGATTCGTGCTTCTTTCTCTGTCCTGGCCTGCGCCTCGCTGCTGGCGCTGGCTGCCTGTAGTGGCGAGGAGGCGGCTCCGACGGCCGCATCGCCGTCGGCGACCCTGCCGTCCGCCACCGCCACCGCCACCGCCTCGCCGACCCCGGCAGCGCCCACCGCCGACGCGGCGGACGTGGTGAGCGACAAGCAGCTGTGCCAGTCGGCGAAGCAGGCCAGCGACAAGATGAGGGAGGATCTGATCGCCGCCGTGAGTTCCGGCAGCGAGCCGTCACCGGCACTGTTCCAGAAGATCCTGTCCGGGTTGCAGAACGAGATGACGCGGGTGGCCGCCACCGGCGCCACCGACAGCAAGGTGGTTGCCGCGTTGGAGGAGTTCGGCGCGGAGGCCGGCGACGCCGCCAACGCCACGGACCCGGCGACGGCCGCCGACAACCCCGCCTTCGAAAAGGCCGGCGCGTCCCTCTCCAAGGCCTGCAAGTCCGCCGGCGTCACCGTCACCTTCTGACCGCCCGCCGCCCACCCCGACAATCCGGATCCGTGGCAGCTGCGGTAGCGGACACGCCGACCGGCTGACGCTTTCCCTGCCACGGATCCGGCTGCTCGTCGGCGGCGTCGTCACCGTTGACGCCACGGCTCCGCAGGCTGGCAGGCAGGACCGGGGTGGCCGTAGACGACCACGCCGGCCGGGTCCACGTAACAGCGACCGAGCTGGTCGAACGGTGTGAACAACGGCCGCCGATCGATCTCGACACCGGCCCGGTCGGAGGCGACGAGGGCGGCTCCACCGTCCTCGCTGACGCCCTCGCCGACGAGGCCGAACGCACCGTTCGCGATCCGGGCCGGGGTGGTCGTACCGTCGGCCTGTTGCAGGACCAGCCGGTGCACGCGGTCGCTAACCCGCCCGATGGCCACCACCTCACCGCCGTCGGGGTCGGTCGAGGTGAGCAGGAGCCGCTGGACCGGGCCGGGCAGCCACGCCTCCCGCCAGGTCGGATCGTCCACGGAGGTCGCCGTGCCACCGGACCACGACTGGTGGGGCGGGTCCCAGAGGTCACACGCGACGTAGTGGCCATCGGTGAGGAACATCAACGCGGCGTGGTCGCCGTGTTCCACGGCGACCGCCAGGTCGGCGACAGTCGCCGAGGCTCGGGCCCGCTCGTCGCCGAGGGCCAGGCACCGCTCCGCGGACTGCCGCAACGTCGGTGACAGTTCGTCCGGCCCGAAGGCGAGGACCACGGCGCCTCGTTCCGGATGCGGCCAGGTGACCACCGCGACAGTGACGATCATCGCCGCCGCGACGAGCGCGACGGCGACGCGGCGACGTCGCAGCGCGGGGCTCGGCACCGCCCGAGCTTCCGTCAGCAGTCGCGCCCGCATCCCGGCCGCCCGCCCGGCGGGCAGGTCACGCTCGGCGGGCGGATCCAGTAGCCCGGTCATCGGTCCTCCGCATCGTCGACAAGGTGACTGGCCAACCGGGCGCGGGCCCGGCTGACCCGGGAGCGAACGGAACTCTCACTGATGTCCAGCGCGACAGCCGCTTCGGCGTAGGACACGCCGGACCACAGGCACAGCGCTACAGCCTCCCGCTCGGCACGCGGCAACCGGCGCACCGCCGAAAGAATCACCCGCATCCGCCGCTCGTCATCGACCCGCCCGACCGCATCCTCGGCGACGTCGCGTTCCGTGGCGCGCTCGAGTGGTATCCGCCGCAGCAACGCACGCCAGCGCCGCGCCGAGCGCGCCTCACCGCGCGCGGTGTTGGTGGTGATGACGAGCAGCCAGGGCAGTATCGAGCCGTCGACCAGGCGGGCGTCGTCGCGACGGCGCCAGGCGACCAGGAAGGCCGACTGGGTGACATCCTCGGCCAGTGACCAGGAGCCGATGAGCCGGAACGCGTGGTTGTAGACGGTCCGCGCGTACCGGTCGAACAGCAGCGCGAACCGCACCTCGTCGCCAGCCACCGTCGCCGACCACAGTTCCTGGTCGGTCGGCTCCATCCGGATCGTCACACCACACTATGGCCGGCAGTGCCGGCCGCGTTGCGTCGGCGGCGACGAGCAGTGGACTAGAGGTCGGTGACGCGGACGCCCGCGTGCGCCTTGTAGCGCTTGTTGATGGCGATCAGGTTGGCGGTGAACGCCTCGATCTGGTGTGCGTTGCGCAGCCGCCCGGCGTAGATGCCGCGCATGCCAGGGATCTGGGCGGCCAGCGCGCCGACGATGCCGACCAGTTCCCGCTCCTCGGTGCAGATCAGCACGTCCAGCTCGATGCGGTCGATCTCGGGGTCGGCCAGCAGCGGGGCGCTGACGTGGTTGAAGGCGGCGCAGACCCGGGAGTCGGGCAGCAGCGCGGCGGCCTGCTGAACGGCGCTGCCCTCGGACACCGGCAGCGCGTACGGGCCCTGCTTGTCGAAGCCGAGCGGGTTGACGCAGTCCACGACGATCTTGCCAGCGAGCGGTTCGGCCAGCGCGCCGACGGTGGCGGCGTGCCCGTCCCAGGGCACCGCGATGATCACCACGTCGCTGCGCCGGGCCACCTCGTCGTTGTCGGCACCGGTGACACTGCCGCCGGCCGGCACACCGGGCAGCGCGGCGATCTCGGCGGCCGACTCCGCCGCCCGCTGCGCGGAACGGGAACCGATCAGCACCGTCAGGCCCGCCCGGGCGAACCGGTAGGCGAGCCCACGGCCCTGGTCGCCGGTGCCACCGATGATGCCGATGGTGAGCCCGGAAACGTCGGGCAGGGTGCTCGGGTCGTATGCCATGGTCGTCATCCTCGCAAATCAGCCCGGGCGGCAGCACCGAGCAGGGCTGTGAGAATGCCCGCTGCGGGCGTCGCCATCCATCGCACCGGCAGCGGGAAACGGGACGCCGGGCCGGCAGCGAGGTCGGGCAGGTCAGGCGAGTTCGAAGGCGACCGAGCGGGTGGCCGGATCGGCGGCGACCAGCCGGACCCGGACCCGGGTGCCCAGTGGCAGCTCACCGAGGCAGCGGGCGCGTACCGGCGGGTCGTCCAGGGCCACCGTGCCGCCGGGCGGGCGGGTGCGTGCCCTGCCGTTCGACGGCGCGTCGACGTCGAGCACGGCGGCGTCGAAGGTCTCGCCGACCCGGTGGGCCAGCAGCACCGCCTCGGCCAGGTCGATCGCGCCCCGGCTCGCCGCGGACGCGGCGCGGTCCGTGGCCGCCATCACCGCCGGCAGCCGGGGCAGCGCCGCGCGGGCCCAGTCGGGCACCGCACGGCCGTCGTGCAACGCCAGGCAGACCTCCGTGGCGTACCGGTCGGCGAGTCGTCGCAGCGGCGCGGTGACATGGGCGTACGCGGCCGCGACCCCGCCGTGCGCCGGCTGCTCGGGCAGCTCGCCGTCGAACGAGGTGTACGCGGCCGAGCGCATCAGCTCCGCCGCCTGGTCGATGAACGCGGCGGCCCGGGGCTGGCCCGGGTCCAACCGGAGCAGCAGTTCACCCACGCCCACGTCGTCCGGCCAGTGCACGCCCAGCGGGGCGGCGGCGGCCCGCAGTCGCTGCACCGCCTCCGGCTTCGGCGCGGGCATCGTCCGCAGCAGGCCGATCCCACCGGCCAGCATCAGGTCGGCGGCGACCATCCCGGTGAGCAGGGAGATCTGCGCGTTGTGCTCCTCCATCGGCACCGGTGCCCGCAGGACGAGCCGCCAACCGTCACCGTCGGCCTCCACGTCCTGTTCGGGTATCGGCAGGTTGACCGCGCCCCGGCGCAGACCTCGGGCGGTGAGCAGCGCACCGATCTCGGGCAGCAGGGCGATCGGCTCGGGCAGCCGGCCCGCGTCGGCGTCGGCCTGCACCTGCGGGTAGGCCAGTTGGGCCCGGCTGCGGACCAGGGCGCGCTGCACCACCACCGCGTCGGTGCCACCGTCGGCGTCCAGGTCGATGGTCCACAGCACGGCCGCCCGGTCGACGTCCGGCAGCAGGCTCGCCGCGCCTTCGCCGAGGGAGCGCGGGTGCAGCGGCACGTTGCCGTCCGGCAGGTAGACCGTCTGCCCTCGGCGCCAGGTCTCGTCCTCCAGCTCACCGCCGGGGCGTACGTGGGCGGCGACGTCGGCTATCGCGTACCGCACCCGGTAGCCGCCGGCTCGACGGCTGAGGTGCATCGCCTGGTCCAGGTCGCGCGAGCCGGGCGGGTCGACCGTGACCAGCGGGATGTCGGTGCGGTCGACGGCCGGCCCGGGCGGTGCGGCGGCTGCCTCGTCGGCCTCCCGCTGCGCCGCCTCCGGGTAGGTCTCGGGCAGACCCAGTTCTCGGCGCAGCGCCCCGAAGTCGATGCGTGGTGCCAGCACACGTCGGATGACCATGCGCCCATCCTGACAGCGCCGACCGCACCTCGCCCTCCACCGAGCGACGGGTCGTCGGCGTACGTCGGGTCGCCCGGCCGTCCTGCGCCCGGTGCCGACCGTCCTGCGCGCGGCGGCGGCCGTTGACGCGGCCGCTACCGAGCCGCCGTCCTCGACGCGGGGGCCTTCTTCGCCACGGGAGCCCGCTTCGCGGCCGTCTTCTTCGCGGGGGCCTTCTTCGCCGTCGTCTTCGACGCGGGAGCCTTCTTCGCGGCCGCCTTCTTCGCAGGAGCCTTCTTCGCCGTCGTCCTCGACGCGGGAGCCTTCTTCGCGGCCGCCTTCTTCGCAGGAGCCTTCTTCGCCGTCGTCCTCGACGCGGGAGCCTTCTTCGCAGCCGCCTTCTTCGCAGGAGCCTTCTTCGCGGCCGCCTTCTTCGCAGGAGCCCGCGACGTGGCCGTCTTCTTCGCCGCCGTCGCCCGGCTCGCCACCGTCGTACTCTTCCGGGCGGGCGCCTTCTTGGCCGCCACCGTCTTCGCGGGGGCCTTCTTCGCCGCCGCCTTCCGCGCCGTGGTCGACGTTCCCGTACGCGCGGCCGCCTTCTTCACCGCCGACGTCGCGGTCTTCGCGGGTGCCTTCCGTGCGGCCGACGTGCTCCGGGTACCCGTCGCCTTCTTCGCGGGAGCGGTCTTGCGGGCCGGGGCCGCCTTTCTCGCGGACGCCGCCTTCTTCGCGGGCGCCTTCGCCGCCGTACCCCGCGCGGACGCCGCCTTCTTCGCCGGGGCCGTCTTGCGGGCCGGGGCCGCCTTCTTCGCGGTGGCCCGCTGCGCCGTGGTCGTGGTCTTGCGTGGACCGGTCCGCGCCGACGCCGAGGTGGTCCGCGCGGCGGGCGCCTTCGTCGGCGCGGTCTTGGCCGACACCGTCTTCTTCGCGGGTGCCGTCTTCCTGGCCGCGGCGGTCTTCCGCGCCAGGGTGGCCGCCCTGGTCTCGGGGGTCGCGCGCTTCGCCGCCGACCCGGCGCCGCCGGTCGCCTTACGAGCGGCCGGCGCGGTCCCGGACGCGCGGCGGGTGGACGGGGTACGGGCGACGCCCGCGGTGCGTTCCGTCGCGGCGGTCTTCCTCGCGGGCGTACGCTTCGCGGCCGGGCGGGTGGCCTGTTGCGCTTCGGCCATCTCGGTTCCCTTCATGGGGACGTGCCGCCGCCCTCGCGACGCACGCAGTGCCTCGGCGCGGGAGGCGTCCCGCGCCGTCTACCTGTCCTCCCCGGTCCAGCGGGCGTCCTCGGCCTCCCACGCCTCATTGCGTTCCCGCACCTGTTGCAGGGCGTTCTCCGCGTCGGCAGCCGAGTCGTACGGGCCGAGAACGTGCCGCGCCGGGCACATGTCGGCACCGGACTCGACCCGGTGGTGTCGGGTACACCAGTAATAACGTCCACGTCCGCTGTCGCTCATGGCCCTCACTGTGCACCGGGTGACGACCGACCGCCACCGGAACACGGCAAGTCACCAGCCCCTTCCACAGTAGACGTGCTCCCTGGCATGCGGACCTGAACTGCGAAAATGCTCGTTCCGACCGCCTCCGCCGCGCGGCGTCGCCGCTCGCCGGGCCCGGTCGGCGTGGGCCGAGGCCCTCGATCATCCGAAGGGCCACTGTCCGGACGGTGTCGGGTCCACCACAATCAGCTGCCGTGACCACCACAGCCGCACCTGGGATCGACTGTCCGCGCTGCCACACCCCGACCGTCGTCGAACTCGACGCCGCTCCATGGTGCCCGGCGTGCGAGTGGAATCTGGAGGCCTACGACGCGGGCCGCAGCCGGCCCGTGTTCGGCTGGGTCTGGGTCGACCGGCGGGCACACCGACTGGCGTACCGGATGACCCGCCAGCAGTTCGACCGGCTGTCGGCGCGGCCGATCGGCACCACCGGTGCCGGGTCGGCGAAGGTGCTGATCATCACCGCCTCGGTCCTGCTGCTCGCCGGGGTCGCCGCGATCGCGGCGATCGGCGTCTGGCTGACGCTACGGTCGTTTCCGAGCCTGACCCTGCTGCCCGGAGTCATCCTGCTCGCCTTCGCCTTCGTGCTACGGCCACGGTTCGGCCGGCTGGATCCGGACCTGACGGTGCTGTCCCGGCAGCAGGCCCCGGAGCTGTTCGCACTTGTGGACGAGGTCGCCGCGGCACTCGACACACCGACACCCGAGGTGATCGGGGTGGACGGCGACCTCAACGCGTACGCCGGCCAGGTCGGGCTGCGACAACGGCGGGTGCTCTGTCTCGGCCTGCCGTACTGGGGCGCGCTCGGTCCTCAGGAGCGGGTAGCGCTGCTCGCCCACGAACTGGGTCACTTCGTCAACGGCGACCCACGTCGGATGGTGCTCACCCAGCCGGCGTTCCGGACTCTGGGCGAAGCCGCCGACCTGTTGCGGCCGATGGACAACGGGCACCGCGGCGGCCTGCTGGAGTTGCTCGGTGCCGCGCTGGCCAGGGTGTTTCTGGGCACCCTGTCCCGGCTGCTCGCCGCGGCCCACGTCGTGCTGCTGTGCATAGCCCTGCGGGACGGCCATCGCGCGGAGTATCTCGCCGACGAGATGTCCGCGACGGCGGCGGGGTCCACGGCGGCGGCCCAACTGCTCGACCAGACGCTGCGGTCGGAGTCGATGGCGCTGGCCGTACGCCGGGAGTCGCGGGCCGGACACGGTCCGGCCGCGTGGCGGACCGCGGCGGCCGAGTCGCTCGCCGCCGCCGCGGACCGGCTGCCGCACCTTCGGCAACTCTCCGTACGCGAGGAGTCGTCGTTGTTCGCCACCCACCCACCGGTCGGACTTCGCCGGCAGATGGTGGCCAGTCGCCGTTGGCACGAGCCGAGGGTGGTGCTCACCGAGGCCCGTGCCGAGCGCATCGACGCCGAGTTGGCCGAGGAGTACGAGCGGATCCGTCGCCAGATCGGTCTGTCCTGACCCGGCGCAGGGCACGGGCACCTCGGCGGGCTAAGGTCACCGGATGGGCGTACCGGACTACATCCTGCGGATGCGCAAGCACGTCGGCCACGACCTACTGTGGCTACCCAGCGTGAGCGCGATCATCCGCAACGACGCGGGCGAGCTACTGCTCGCCCAACGGGCCGACGACGGTCGCTGGTCGGTGGTCAGCGGCTTCGTCGAGCCGGGTGAACAGCCGGCGACCGCCGTCGTGCGTGAGGTGCTGGAGGAGACCGGCCTGGCGGTCGAACCGCTGCGGCTCAGCAGCGCCGTGTCGCACCCGCACACCTACCCGAACGGCGACCACTGCGAGTACCTCAACCTCGGTTTCCACTGCCGACTGCTGGGCGGCGAGGCACGGGTCAACGACGACGAGTCGTTGGACGTGCGGTGGTTCCCGCCGGGACGGCTGCCGGACCTCGACGAGCACGCCCGGCTGGTCATCCGGCACGCTCTCGGCCCGGAGACCTCGGCGTTCTTCCTGCCCGCCGGCACCCAGTGGGGCGAGCCCGGTGAGCTGGAGTACGCCTGAACCACTACGGCGGTACCTGAGCGACCTGGTCGCGGTCGCCGACGAGGTGCTCGGTGCCGAGCTGTGCGGTGCGTACGCGGCGGGCTCGGTGGGGCTGGCCGCGTACCAACCTGGACGCAGCGACGTGGACGTGGCGCTGGTCTGCGCCGGCCCGCTGGACCACGGTGTCGCCGAGGAGTTGGTGGCCCGGCTGCGGCACGAGGCCCTGCCCTGCCCGGCGCGCGGCCTGGAACTGGTCGTGTACCGACAGGCGGTGGCCCGGTCCGGCACCCCTGAGCCGGGTTTCGAGGTCGAACTGAACACCGGTGCCCGGATGGACTTCCGGGTGTCGTACGGCCCGGCGCAGCGCCCGAGCGCGGACGGTCTGTTCTGGTACGGCCTGGACCGCAGCATCCTGCACCAGAGCGGGCGGGTCCTGCTCGGTCCGCCCGCCGCCGACGCCTTCGCCGACTTGGCCCCCGACGACCTGCGCCGACTGGTCCTGGACGCGCTGCGCTGGTGGTTGGCGCGACCGGTGCCCGCCGCGGAGGTGCCGGCCCCCGGAGCGGAGGACGCCGTGCTCGGCGCCTGCCGTTCCTGGGTACGCCTGCGCACCGGGGTGTGGCTGCCCAAGGTGGCCGCCGGCCGGCGGCTGTTGGACGAGGCCGGACCGCTCGTCGACGCCGACACCGCCGACCTGGTCCGGCGGTCGGTGGCCGCCCGCGACGGCGGTGTGCCACCGACCGGGGCGGCCGCCCGCGCCTTCCAGCGACGCGTGCTCGCCGACCTCGCCGCCGCACCGGCCTGATCTCGTTGGACGTGCCGCCCGGCCGTCCGGATGGCGACGCACGTGCCCAGGTAACAGACGGGTTCGGTGACCTGGCATCAGCCGCTGCGGGCTGTGGGCCGCCCCGGTGGTCACCCACCGTGGTCCGCTCAGCCTGTTCGCGCTGTACAAGATGCGAATGGGAGGTCGCATGTGCGAGTCTCATCCGAGTCTTCCTCACCCGGGACGATCCGGTACCGGGGCGCAGTTGGCCAGCAGAACCTGGAGAGGCACGTGGCAAACCTCGACACCGCCCTTAAGGACGCCATGACGATCGACGGCGCCATCGGCGCCGCGCTCGTCGACTACACGAGCGGGATGACCCTCGGCGTCGCCGGTGGCACCCCGGAGATCGACCTCACCGTCGCCGCCGCCGGCAACACCGACGTGGTACGCGCCAAGATGCGCACCATCGAGATGCTCAAGCTGAACGACGACATCGAGGACATGCTCATCACCCTCGGCGGCCAGTACCACATCATCCGGCCGCTCGCCGGCCCCAACGGCAAGGGGCTGTTCCTCTACCTGATGCTCAGCAAGACCCGGTCCAACCTGGCGCTCGCCCGGCACCAGCTGCGCACCATCGAGGAGCAGCTGGAACTGTGAGCACCGGCGACACCTCCCTCCCCCGCCGAACCGCGCAGCAGCCGAAGCTCCCACCGCCGGTCAAGCTCCCGCCGTCGCTGGCCGGTGACCCCTCGCTGCCGTACCCGTCGATCGGTACCGAGCTGCACGAACTGCGCCTGCAGATCCCCGGGGTGCAGGGCAGTGTTCTCGGCGGAGTCGACGGCCTGCTCATCACCCACGACGTGCCGGACACCCTGGACCCGGACGACCTGGCCGCGATGGCGGCGGCGACCTTCGGCCTCGGCCGCCAGGTCAGCCTCCGCCTCGGTCAGGGCGACTTCCGCCAGTCCACCGTCCGCAACGAGGCCGGCTACTTCTCCGTGTACGCCGTCGGCCCGCACGCACTGCTGTCGGTGGTCGGCGCCGACGCGATAAACGTCGCTCGACTGCACCTGCACGCCCCGCCGGTCGCCGAGCGCCTCGCGAAACTGCTCACCCCCGCCTGATCCCGCCCCCGCCGCCCAGCGAACCGTCGCCAGCGCCTCCGGGCGGAAATCCGCTCCAGCTACCCGCCACGCTCCTCCGTCGCACGGAACTGCGCGCACGGCTGCTCGGTCCGCGCCTGCCAGACGCTCCCGGCCAGGGCGATCGGGTAGTCGATCTCTTTGACCTGGCGATCGCTGGTCTCGACCGAGAACCGCATCGGCAACATCGCGCCCTCGAACGCGGTCGCACAGTCGAGGCGCAGCTTGACGTCGAGCAATCCGGTATGGCCGGGACTCAGCGAGCGGAAGATGCCGGCATCCTGGACCACGGCACCCGGCCCCTGCCCGGTCGCCGCACGAACCGTGACCGACGCTTGGCCGGCGTTCGTCACAGCCAGTTGCCCGTCCAGCTGGAGAACTCCCGGGACGTCCGAACCTCCCCCGGAGATGGACACCGGGACGGCCACGAGTGCGACCGAGGCGTTGCGCTCCCGCTGCTCCCGCGAATCCCGCAGCTCGTTCACGCCAAGCCCGCCGAGCAACCCGCCGACGACGAACGCGGCGACGAGCCGGACAGTCATCTTCCGCCTGGCCCGGAGGTGGTCGGAAACCTGGGCACCGGCCGCGGTGGACGGTCGGTCGTGCTCATCCAGGTCGATCACTTCACGCTGCGTCGACATGGTGCCAGCCTAGGGCGTACCCCGATAGCCGAACGCGGGCGCTCGCCCAGATCTCGGTGCTCGTCATCGTGGTAACCGACTGCGGGGCCGTGCCGGAGACGACGGCGTCAGCATCTCGCGACCTCGGATCGCCCCGGCCAGCCAACGCTCCGTCGGGGCGCTCCTGGCACCACTGGTCGCACGTGGCCGGCCGCATCCGACGAAGCTCCGTGCGTGTCGGGCGCGGCCGTGGGTACTGACCTGCCATGGCAGGCGACCACAGGTCGGTAGACGACGAGCACTCCCGCCCAGCGCGGGTCGACGACACCACCGTCGAAGCGCTCGGTGAGCTGAGCAAGGCACTGGAGACCATCCATCGCGTACGCGGGCACCTCTACTCAGCCCATCAGTTGGTGGGTGGTGCGGACCTGACGCTTGATCGGGTGGTCGAGCTGCTCCGGAAGGCGGGACACGACGAGGTGGCCAACCGGGTCGAGCGGGAGTTGCTGGGGCGCAACGTCCTGCCGGGCCGCTGGACGTTCCAGATCATGGAGGAGTTCGACGACGGGTACTACGCCGCGTTCCAGGAGGTCGAGCGGTACGCGCGGGAGACCTTGGCCGATGGTCGACGGCACCTCTACGAGGCGGAGATGAAGCAGCGTCGGCGTACCCGTGGGATGCCGGGGCATGAGGCTACGCCGCAGGAGTGACCGGCAGCCCGTCCGGGAGCATCGTCGGAAGAGTCTGCCCGTACTCCTGGACGAGCCACTGCCAGCCCCACCCGTCGGGCAGCTCCTGGTCGACAACAAGTCGTAAGAGCTGGTGGGCGACGGACGAGTCGACCTGTACGCCGGATTAAGATCATCGCACCCCGGTTGAGCTGGGGTGGAACCTGGCGAAGGCCGCTGTAGGCCGTCGTCAGGCCGCCAGGTATCGCAGGCGCGAAGCCCAGCGGGGCAGGGCCGCCGAGGCGCTCTATCTGTAGCGCTTGACATTCATGCCCCGGCGGAAGTCGCGGTACCTCCGCGCCGCTGCCCGTGGAGTCCGCACCCACAACGGGGCACCAACGAGGATCCGATCTACTGGCTCATCCAGACCCCACCGGTCCTTGTCAAGAACCACGTCGCTGTAGATCTCCGCGAACCACTCGGCATCAGGCGCATCGCCAAACGTGTACCCCCGCCTCCACGGCTGGTCCGAGGCGTCGCGCGACTCCCGAGTAGATCCCTGGTCAAACGCGATCTTCATCGCCTCCACCGAGATCGACTGCGGGTCATCGTGCCGTAGGCCGCTCGCCGCGCATCTCTCCTCCATCCATCTCGTGATCGACCACATCGAGGAGGAGGTCCAGCCGCTTGCCACGGGGTCATTGGGGCCCATGAAACCGGCTACGTTGTCTCGACTGCCGAAGAGGCAGAGGGCTACGCGAGTGCCGTCTGACGCGACGCTCCGCGCGCCCAAGACCACCCGGTCCTGTTCTTCACAAACGAAGTGCGAGAACTCGACCCGTCCGATGCCTCGTGCGTAGCGGACCCGCGGCGGGGTCACGAAGTCCTCGACTGCAAGATCCCCGATGGCCCGCTCGATTCGCCCCGCCACCTCCTTGCGATGAAGGGTGCGCGGCTCTCGCTCAAGTTCAATGCCGGTCTGCAACAGCGGGATCTTGAAGAGGGAGATCTTGGTCTTCCAACGCGGGTCGATATTGATTCCGTCGTCATCGGCGATAGAGCGGACTCGTCGATCAGACCAGTACGCGTACCGAACGGACTCTCCGCGCTCGCCCACTTGCCAACCCCTCCCCTGACTGTGGCGCCCCGCTGTCTGAGCTGGCGCCGCTGCTTCAGGATGTGTATCCCATCGAATCCACGTTCTACGGCTGACACTCGGCCAAGTCGTAGATCAGGCTGCGGGCGGGTCCTCTTGGAATAGATCATCGATGGCCCGGCGGGTGCGTTCCTCGCTCGCCGGCATCAGGTGGGTGTCGACCCGGAGCGTGAAGCCGGGGTCGGAGTGCCCGAGGTACGAGGCGAGGGCTTTGATGCTCTCCCCCGCGTCGAGCAGCGCCGAGGCGTAGAAGTGGCGCAGCGCGTGCATTCCGGTCGCCCGGGTCGGGGCGACGCCGGCCGCCCTCACCGCCGGACGCCAGTTCTTGTCGTCGAAGGTGGCCCGCTTGATCGCACCCCGGCGGGTGGTGGTGAAGAGCAGCGGCACCGTCACCCGCTCGTCGCTGAACGGGTCCTCCCACGGCAGGGTGATCGAGAGCGGGTGGTACTTCTCGGTGTGTTTTTTGAGCGACTGAGCCACGGAGTCGGGCAGCGGTACGCGGCGGTCCCGGTCGTTCTTGGGGAGGCCGAAGACGAGGCGGGAGCGGACCACCTTGACCTGCCGGACGATGTGCACCCAGCCCGCGTCGAGGTCGACGTCGTCGGCGCCCAGGCCGAAGATCTCACCTTGCCGCATGCCACAGCCGGCACCCAGGTCGACCATCGGGCGGTAACGCTCAGCGAGGCAACCGCGCGGTACCTATGTAATTCCGGGCCGGGACACGAGCGCTGTTGACGAAGAGCCGGAATCGGAAATACGGAGACGCCGCATTGCCGCCGATACGGAGCTAGCGGCACTCTTCGCCGTCGAGGTCGGCTCACCCCTGGTCGAGCAACAGATCGTCACTCGAACAAACGGGGCGGTTGAAAAGCTCGTCAGAATCTACAACCGGGTTCAGACGAAGAAGTAGCCTCCTCAGTGTTCAAATACCCACTTAGTGCGGCAGGCAGCGGTCCCAGGCGCCACTGCCTGGGGGAACAAAAGGCGCTGCTGCGGCAATCTCGCGGTCACTGCTTCCACCGCTTAAGAAATTCCTCAAGCCCTTGAAGAACCTCAAGGTCCTTCAGTGTTTCGGGATGTTCGGGACCGAATATCGAAAGATCTATTTCATACGCTTTACGGATAGCCGATAGCGCCCGGCCAGATTGGCGTAGGGCTAGACGCGCCTGTCCGTAGTGCAGCAGGGCAGCCGGCAGTGAAAGCTTTGCCCGTGGGAGCTTCTCAAGCGCTTCAATCGTTGGCCCAAGCAGTTGCACGGCCTCCCTGTATCTGCCCTGATGAAATAACAAGCGCCCTAGCTTGAGGTTGTACTCGTATCGCACCTCCGAATTCTGCCCAAAATCCGCATCAATTAACCGCTCCGCTTCCTTAAGTTGATTGGCTGCCTCCTTCAGATTATCGACGTCAATCGCTCCGTCCGCAAGCGAAAGATAGGAATATATCAAAGGAATGTCGGATCGAGTTCCGCTTCTGAGCCTTTGGGCCTCATGATACTTCTTATCAAAATAATACGACCTTTCCATGTCATTCACATCTCTGGCTAGGAGCGAAGCGAGCCTGTAGGAGTCGGCGCGAAGACTTAGCGAAAGATCACTCGAGGGCTCTGCGAGGAATCTGTCTAGTCGCTTACTTGCTTCAACACCCCTGCCAAGCATCCGCAATAGCTCGATCCGGACAAGCTCCACGCGAGCCGCCTGGTCACCTCTGAAGAGCCCTTCGGGCGGCAGGTCGGAAAGAATTCTGGCCGCAAGATCACGTCGGCCTGTTTCCGCCGATATGATCCCGAGGTCGCAGATAGCGTCTGCCATAATCTCGCCATGTTTAAGAGTCCGGCCCGCATCCAGGTTCGCACTCAGTAGCTCTATTGCTTGGTCAATCTCGCCCGACCAGAAGTAGGCATGCGAAGCAGCCTGCCGCTGCACCACGAGCGCTATCAGCGGCATGCGACCACGATCGACTCTGGCGGAGATTAGCTCGACCCCTTGGGCGGCGAACGTCACTGCACTATGCGGCCCAGCCGCACTGCCAAGCAACGGGAGCCGACGCGAGAGGAATGAGCAAGCCTTTACGATTGCCAGGCCATCACAGCCAGCAGACAATCCGTGAGCTGTCAGCGCCGCTATATGACCAACATAGGGATCGCATTTCGGATCATCTTCAGCCGTAGTCGGCAGATTAGCACTTACCAACCCTATACCGACCTCAAGCAAGGGCACCGGATCGCTATTCATATTGCGCACGATCATGGCGATGAGAGGGTGCAATACGAGCGCATCCCCACGACGTTGCATCAATGACGTATGAACGAGGGCGTCAATCGAGTCTTGCCGAAGGGATTCTTTGTGAAGATTCTGGAGTATCTCCCAACCCCTCCTTGAAACGCCACGAACGAGATCCGGTCGCAGCTTCTTCAAGACAGACCGCTTTATTTTTTCGAGCCTCCGCGGAAAGGATACCTCGCTACGCAGATACGCGATAGGCCAATCCGACCGCAAGAGCGATAGATCAATAGGATCAGCGCCATAGTACGACAGGACGCTCAGAAGATCTCCAGCAACTGGCACTCTATCGGACAGTGCTGAAAAGCTTAGCTGAACGGTTTTTACAACGCTTTCAGGATGCCCCGAAGCGTCCCCTTTATTCAATATTCGCAACGGCTCCTGCGCAAGTCTCTCAAGAAAGACGGAGGGAGAGGTTTTCGTGGACCTGCAATAGCTTGTGGCTTGAACAACAGCAAGAGGGTGATCGTGGAGGGCGCTAGCGACACCATCGAGTTCGTCATCGCCTGCGTCAGGTATCCCAGCTCTGAGAAAGCTCAGTGTTTCTCGCCGGCTCCAGGTAGGTAGCTCTATGTGGCGATACCCCAGGTCGAGGAAGGGGACTGTGCTGGTGATCAGCACACGGCATGCCGCTCGTCGCGGTATTACACCTCGAATGACAGAGGCGTCAGTCACACCATCAATAATCAAAATGGTTCTGTCATCATAAGGAAGAGATGGTGTAACGGATGCGCCTAGACTTGACAGGCCTGCCACTTCAGGAAGATCTCCTTGGGGATTTAGAGCCCATAAGTCTCTCACCAAAGAAGCTTTGGTACTTCCGTTGACAATAACGGGTCTAAAGGCATCGCTCCTGAGAGCCGCGAATTGCAGAGCAAAGCTGGTCTTGCCGCAGCCGGGAACGCCATGAACCACAACCGGAGCCACAGGATCCGCGAGTTCCATACCAAGAAGCTCCGCTACTTCATCAAGATACGATTCTCGGCCAACGAATCCCGGATCTGGTTCCCAAGAATAGGGGTAAGCAGTCGTTGTCGGACCTAATCTATTCACGTCTCTCAGTGGTTCGAGCAACGCCTGCATAAGCCGCTCGCGGGAGAGCCAAGAGCTTCTCATACGGATTACAGCGTCGCCTTGGGCTGCGGCATGCAAGGTGGCCCCGAGCCCAATCTCATCTATAGGGCTGTCGGTGCCGGCCTCCGCGATCAAGGCAACAAGGGCTTCATACGATTCCCACGCCTCACTTCCCGTTGGGTCGCCGTGTCGCTGAAGAATTCGTTGCGCTTTGCTAATCCCCACTGCGGATATTTCTTTCCGCCGAGGGAGTGGCTGTCGAGGTATAGTTAAGGCACGGGCGAAAGCCTCAGCCTCAGCTGCATCCACCTTGAGGTGGGAGGATATCTGCCTCACGACTTCCGGTGTTAACGGCTCCCGGAGCGCGCAAGTCTTCCACAATGCATAAGTTGTCCCAGTAAACCCGCCATTGCTCCAAAAGGCGACACTGCACGTTTTGCTTGAAGCCATCCAAGCGAGATGCAGGTGGCGCAGAACGTCCTGCTTTCTTAGCGCTGACCAGGACCAAGAAGATTCGGCTAACTGATTAGGTTCGCGGTGTTTAATCGATACGAGTTCTGGACTCCCGCACGACGGCACCAGGATTACATCAGTCGAATATTCTACGAGAATTCCAGCTAGGCCATCGTTGGGAAGGTGGTTGAGCACAGCAACAGCGACGCATTCGTCCTGGTATCGGAATCTAGCGCGGGTTTCCGGGGCTGTGTTCTGAGGATCGAAACCGAGCGGCTTTAAATTTTCCAGTGAGACCGGGTCGATGCTGTAGCCGTCACCGTTCGCTGCCATTCGATTACTGTATGGCATTGAGGCCAAGATGGAAAGTAAAAGCATTCCGCACACTGTGACGCTCGGACGTGTCCTACATTCGCTCTCTGCACCCTCGTGTTCGGCTGTATCGCGAGTATGTTGATCTCGCCTACGCAGGGCCCATCTGCGCGGCGGCTTGCCTGTGGTCCCAGCCCAGCACCGGACCCGCACACCAGGTCCACCACGATGTTTCGTGCTTCCACCGCCACAACGCCGACACCAGACCGGCCAGGACCAGCGGCACGATCAGCCCGGCCCGGCCGAACTCGGCGTAGAGCCACACGCCGGCCACCACCAGGCCCACGATCACCGGATGCCGCACACACCAGACGACAGCCCGGAACAGCCACCGCAGCAGCATCCCGAGCGCGATCAGCCACAGCGGCAGCTCAAGCCGCCGAGGACGGATCACCATCAAGTCACCGGCCGTGGTCATCACGACCTCACCACGCGGCCGGCGAATCATCGAACACCCCGCACGACCACTACCAGCACCCGCCTCACGACGGGCATACCCTTGGACACGTCACGACCTCTCTCGACAGAGCAGGGGAAGAGACACCAGGGGGCGGGGCTGCCGTCCGCCAAGACCAGACAGCCTCGCCCCCACCAAATGCGGCTACGCCGCCGCCTTCTTGCCGCCGACCACCGGAGCGCGCAGCCCGGTCGCCCGCAGCGAATACGCCATCCGACCGTTGTTCGCCACGTACGGCGTCACCGTCATCCCGTCGAACTCCACCGCCTCGAACGGCGCACCCGACGGCGGCACCGGCTGATAGTCAGCCGAGATCTTCACCGTCGTCTCCCGGGACCGCTTGCCCAGTTCAGGGTCAAGGTCCATCACCCGGACCTGCCACACCCGCTGGCCGGT
The DNA here is from genome assembly GCF_036689795.1 of Micromonospora palythoicola. NCBI lineage: Bacteria > Bacillati > Actinomycetota > Actinomycetes > Micromonosporales > Micromonosporaceae > Micromonospora > Micromonospora palythoicola. The sequence continues at coordinate 48,814 of NZ_JBAGKI010000009.1, forward strand.
CACCTTGTCCTTCGCCGGGGACCGCCGACCCGTCTTCTCGTCGTAGTCCTCGACCTCACCCAGCGACTCGGGCACCAACGCGCACCCCGCCGGGAACACGTCCTCAAACCGCACGGCGAACCTCGTACCGCCACGCAGAGCCATAGCCCACCCTCCAACTTGTTGACTTGTCTGCCAAGCTGCGATCCAAGGTAGACGGCACTTGGCAGACAAGTCAACAACTTACCCCCGCCGCGACACATGGATCGACTTCCACGCACCTGCGGCAGCGGATGGGAGGATCCACCGATGGACAGCGCTACGGCAGCATGGTCGGAACTGGTTCAGCCCGAATACCAAAATGGCAACCATGAAGCCTTCTCCATAAGGCTTGACTCCATGACGCTTAAAAGCGGAGACCGCGTTGCTTTCACAAGCTCAGGAGTGACAGCATTTGTCGGCGGGAACAATGTTGGAAAAAGCACAATCCTCAGCGAGGCCAACCAGCTTCTTAAAAGGAATTACCCACCGGGTCGCACCGAGATATTTCGGATCGTGGATCGCCTTGAAACCATAAAGAGCGGGAGTGATAGCGATCTCTTCGCCTGGCTGCGCGAACAAGGCTACTTTCATGCTCCAACAAATCGGGCCAGACAAGGTTTCGCGTATCCATACGGCGAAGAAGTACGGAGTCCAGATGAACTTCGCGGGGAATTTCAGAGGGCAAAAAACAGTGACCACCTTGGGCTAATAGGAGGCTACGTTGTACATTACTCACAAGCCCTCGACCGGCTGCATAACATCAATGAAACAAGCCGTAGACGCAGTCTACTCGAAGCACCCACAAGTCCAGTCCACCGGCTCGAAGATAGCCCCGAACTTATGCATGAATACGGCGCCATAGCCAAACTCATCTTCAACCAAGAGCTGACCCTTGACCATCTCGACCCGACCGTGAAAATCAGGGTTGGCAGGCCAGACGTACCAGCCCCACCCGTGGATTCGGTGACCATGGATTATCGCCGTGCGATGGCGGAGTTGCCACTGCTCAGCGAACAGGGTGACGGGATGCGAAGCCTACTCGGCCTCATGCTACCAATAGTAGCGGGCTCGCATCCAATCGTATTCATCGACGAGCCTGAGGCTTTCCTTCATCCACCTCAAGCCCATGAATTGGGAAGACTACTTGCAAGAATCTCCCATAACAAGGGGGTGCAAGTAGTGCTCGCTACCCATGACCGGAGCCTTGTGTCAGGGCTACTGGCTGACAGTACTGTCCCCGTATCGATTGTAAGGCTAGATCGAGAGAGGAACTCCACCAGATCGTTCCAGCTAGAGTCTGATGAGGTTGGCGAGTTGACCAAGGACTCCATCCTCCGTTACAGCAACGCCCTCGAAGGTCTTTTTCACCAACTTGTCGTAATCGCCGAGGGAAACGACGACTGCCGGTTCTATGAGTCAGCTCTCGAAGCACTTTCGGCCGACCCGGACTACAATTCGTATCCGCCGAGCGAAGTTCTGTTCGTCCCATCCAGCGGAAAACAGGCTATGGCAAAGATCGCCACCTCAATTAGAGCAGCCGGCGTCAGGGTAGTAGCAACCCCAGACCTCGATGTATTAGACAACGAACACACGCTCAAAAAACTAGTAGAAGCCATGGGAGGGGAATGGCCAACCTTCGAAAAAACATATCGTAAGGCTACGCACACCTTCCGACAAGAACGCTCCCCCGCCAATTGTGCAGATATACTTGGAGCAGTCGAAGGCGTGTTGAAACCGCTAGGGCGAGAGCCTTACACGTCTGAGCGCCGCAGAGAAGTCCAAGTGCAAATGAGACTCAGCGAGAGCCCGTGGAAGGCCCTTAAAGAGTACGGCATGCGAGCGTTTCGCGGCGAGAGCCGCAAGGAAGCCGAAGCGCTTCTGCATAAGCTAGACCAGATTGGGATTCGGATCGTCAGGGAGGGCGACCTTGAAGGATTTGCCCCGGCAGTAGGAGTATCGAAAGGGCCGACTTGGCTCGCAGCGGCTCTTGACGCACGGGCACACCACTCTACGGAGGCGAGGGAACACCTACGCCGAGTTGTCTCGGGACTGAGCTTCCCCTCAGGACGGACCACTGCTACCGACTCGGCGATTACTCGTTCCAACCATTCGGGTATAGCTTCGGAAGGTAACTAGGCATGGATATTAGCCTTCCCCCAGAAGATAGGCATCGTCGACCTCCGGGCATAAGCGATCTAACGGTTGAGGCTCTAGGAGAACTGAATAAGGCCCTGGAGACGATCCACCGCGTACGCGGTCACCTTTACTCCGCCCACCAACTCGTCGGCGGCGCGGACCTCACCCTTGACCGTGTGGTCGAACTGTTGCGGGAGGCGGGACACGACGAGGTGGCCGAACGGGTCGAGCGCGAGTTGCTTGGCCGCAACGTGCTACCGGGCCGTTGGACCTTCCAGATCATGGAGGAGTTCGATGACGGCTACTACGCGGCGTTTCAGAAGGTCGAACGGTACGCCCGGGAGACGCTGGCCGACGGACGGCGGCACATCTATGAGGCGGAAATGAAGGAGCGTCGGCGTACCCACGGGATGCCGGGGCATGAGGCTACGCCGCATGAGTGACCGGCAGTCCGTTCGGGAGCATCGTGGCCAGGGCTTCGGCTCTGGCCTCGATGATTTTCATGCGGCCTTCGTACTCGACGGGTTCGCGGTGGGCGGCTTGGCTGGTCACCTGGCCGGGCCACTTGCGGTAGAGCAGGCCGTGCTCTCGGGTGAAGTAGCCCTCGCTGACCGCGCTCGCGGCGAGGAGGAGGCCGGTGTCTTCGGAGGCGGGTAGGGCCATCCAGCCGCCGAGGGCCAGGAGCAGATTGGGGCGGATGCAGAGTGTGGCGGGATGGACCTGGGCGCGGTAGCCGTTGGCTTTCCAGAAGGTCAGGACGGCACCGCGGCTAATGGGTCCGCCGTCAGGGTCCATGTCCCAACCGACGGTTGACCCGTCGGGCATCAGGTCCAGGACGCGAGAAGTCGTCCAGCCGATGTGCGGGTGAGTCTCGAAGGCCGCGATGTCCCGCGCGAGCGCTCCGACCATGAGTTGGTCGTCGGCGTCGAGCACCTTCACCAGGTCGCCAGCGACGCGGGAGAGGGCAAGCGTACGGGCGACACCGGGGCCGCCGGGACGACCGCCGCCAATGCTGATGCGGGGGTCGTCCGGCAGCACCTGGGCCAGTGTTCCGGTCTGCCCGTCCTCCTGGACGAGCCACTGCCAGTCCCACCCGTCGGGCATGGCCTGCTTGACCAACGAGTCGTACGCACCCGCCAGGTACTCGACGCTGGGCGCGTGGACCGGGGTGATGACCGAGACGACCTGCGTCACGTTTTCCACCGTTGCAGTTTGTGGGAGTAGACCAGTTCCGTCCGGTCCCCCGGCATCACCACGTCGGCCACCTCGACGACCCGGCCGGTGATGTCGATGGAGGTCTTGCGCACGGTCAGCACCGAGACGCCGGGGTCGATGTCGAGCAGTTCGGCTTCATCCGGCGACGGCGGACGCGCCCGGACCTCTTCGTCGATGCGGTCCAGCTCGACGCCGACCGTGTAGAGCTGATGCTGGGAGCCGCCGGGCCAGGGCTCCTTGCTGGCATCGAGCAGATCCGGGTTCGCGGCCACCAGGTCATAGGGCAGATACGAGTACGACATGGTCAGCGGCGCATTCTCGTGCCGGGACGAGGTCCAGTAGACCCGGCGCAGCAGCGCCGTACCCGGCTCCACGTGCAGGGCCGCCGCCATGTCCGCGTCAGCTTCCACACGGGTGTACTCGGCGTGGAACTTGAGATCATCGACGGTCAGGCCGGTGTCATGCTCGGTCGCGCCGGTCTTGAGCCGCTCGTCCTGGTCGAGTAGGACTCGGTCCTTTTCCCACTGGTACCGCTCCGCGTTACGACGCCGTACCCGTTGGCGGGGTGCCCGTACGTAGGTGCCGCGCCCCTGCTCCGCGCGAACCAAGCCCCACTCACGGAGCTGGCGGATGGCGTTGCGGACACTCGTCCGCGATAGGCCCGACGTGTCGGCCAACTCCGTCTCGGACGGCATCAGCGTGCCGGGGGCCAGTTCCCCGCTCGTGATCTTGACCCGCAACTCTTCCGCGAGTTGCAGGTAACGAGGGCGCCAATCCCGGCCATGCACACCGGTCACCGTACCCCCTAGACGTTCCAACGACTGCCAGGTGGTCCCACCCGCCGGCCGCTCCGGCACCGGATCCATCGCCACCACCGGCCGCCGCGGTCGATGGGCGGGCACCGGAGTACGCCGGGAGCTGCGGTCAGTGGCGGTCATAGTGTCCCTCCAACGGTTGCCCCTTGGTCATCACCCGCCAGCGGGCGTAGGTCAGTTCGTAGATCAGCCGATCGAGCTGCACCCGCGACAACAGCACCGACTCCGTCGCACCGGAGCGGGTCGCGTCGACCTTTACGACCGGATCGCGGCGTCGGAAGCGGTCCAGGAGCAGTTGCACGCTCACCCAACCGCCGCCCTCACTGCCGATCGTGGCCAACAGGCGGCGATGCATCGGATCATTCGGCCCGCAGCCCCGGCACCAGTCAGGACACGACGCCTCGTCGGCAGTGTTGGCCGCCTGGGTGTTGGTCGGGTCGTCACGTTCGCCCATGCTCGCCCTTCCCTGGGCTAGCGGCTTGCGTCAGGAGCGAGCGGAGATGCTCGACCAGCTGCCCGGCTTGTGGGAGAGTAAGTTCGGCCCAGCCGGAGCCGGCCCGGCAGGAGGCGTGCACCACGACCGTCGGCGGTTCGTCGTCAGAGCCGATCAGGTACGACACGACCAGCCCGGACGACCGGACCTCACCCACCCGCAGCAGCACACCCCGATGGCGTCGCGCCATATGCGCCAGCACAGGCGGCACCAGATGCCCGCACCGATCCGGCGCGCACCACGCAGGATGGCTCGCCACGGCGGGACGCCTGCTCGTCTGACTCATCGCGACCACCGCCCACCGTTGCCCCGAACCATCTGCCCACGGGTCAGCAGCGGCGCATGGCGCAGCGCCGGTAACTCACAAGTCCGCTCCAACGCCCAGCGCAACGGAACGGCGTTACGGGCAGGGAAGGGGCCGCCGGATCGGCTCCGGGCCGCGGATCGGGACTGGTCCGGCTGTCGGCGGGATCGCCAGAACGAGAACCAGGGACGTCGACGATGAGAGCCAGGCATCGCACCTCCAGGTATAGGAGAGCCGGCGGCCGACCAGGGGGAATCAGCCGGCCACCGGCCCGACAGAGGGCACGGCGCACCGTCCGACACCGGACGGGTCGGGTATCACCGAGCCACTTGTACGCGCGACTACCGCAACCGGCCCACCAGGACGCCGCGCCTCCCGCACGCCCAGGCCGACGCAGCACCACCCCTGATACACACCGTCAACCCAGCCGCACACTCGGGAACGTACCTACAAGTGGACGTGTTGTCTACACATCAAAACGACGCTCCCGGTTGGCACTTGGTAAGACAAGTGCCAGGTACGGTGACCAGGTGCCCACCCCGCACTACGGACTACCGCGCTACCGCGCCATTGCCGACGAGTTGCGACGCCGCATCGAGACCGGTGCCATACCGCCGGGCACTCTTCTGCCCACCGAGAGCGCGCTCACTGCCGAGTTCAAGGCTAGCCGTGGCACGGTCCGGCAGGCTATAGGCATATTGCGGCAGGAAGGTTCTGTCATCACAGAACATGGGCGGGGAACTTACGCGAACGCTAACTGCCGGGAGCAGAACGCTGGGCATGGCTCACCCGCGCAAGTTGCTCGGCGTGAGGTAGCGGCAGACGCGAGGCTGGCGGCTCTGTTCGGGATTGACATCGGGACGAAGCTCATCGAGACCGAGACTGTAAAAAGACGCGGAGAAGTGGTCGAGGCTGTCACCAGAGTTTATGCGCCGCACACTAGCCTATAGACGCCGCCAAGAAGGAATCTCGTATGCACCGCGCATACGAGATTCCACGAATCCCCTTTTAGATGCGTCACGTTACATCTAACGAAAGAGGAATACGACAACCACCCCCACTTATAGCATGAAGGGAGTTAGGATCGCCCAATTGCTCCAAACCACGAGTCTTGGTCCGCCACCTCCATTAGCGGCCTCTCCTTAGGCTGATTACGTAGCGAAAAGAGCGCACCCATGACAAGGTCGTCCGGGTAATTCCAAGGATCGGAGAGCACCGTCATAACAGACTCTCGAGCTTTCAGAATCGACATAGAAACATCTCGAACATTCACGTAACCCCGTCGCTGGAAGCACAATCGCGCAACCTCCAGGATTTCCTTGTTCGTAAGTCGCGACCGACTAAATTCGCTAAGTGCAACCTCCATCAATGCCGCCGTAGCCCACGGATGTTTCGCCTTTCCTCTAAGGCGCGACATCACCTTCCCCTTCGGCAACTCGGGCGGCATCCGATCAGCTATTAGAGCTAGGCACTGCGTCGGCAGGCGCTCAAGGTGACTTCCGAGCTGATCTAACGTAATGGGCCTGCGCGCTCTTGCCGAATAGCGTCTAGCACGACGGCTCGCTTGATGAACGAAGTGTAGATCCACATCGTCGATTTGTTTGGCAAATCGGCCAATCTCGGAAAGCAGACTCGCAATTGTGCCTGGACCGGCCCAAGACAGGAGAGAGATCAACCACAGAACAGCGTCGCTTTTCGATCGAGCCTCGGCCGCTTGAGAAGCCCACCAGTGCGTCTGGCTAGCACGATACCGCGCATTCCGAACTCGCATAGGCATCGGAGCTCCTTCGAAAAGTTCCTTGACCCCTGCTCCTCGTTCCGTACGTGACGATATGCCGGCAGCAATGACCGACAGTTCGGTTGAAACGTTTGTCACTCCTGAAATTGACTCAAGCGCCCGGACCAAATCGATCCATGGACCGAGGTCAGATCTCATCTCCTCTGCCCATAAGCGGACCGCGAGGCTATTGAATTCTGCAACCTTCTTCAGCATGGGGTCTGTTAGGTCAGAGTCAGCGTCGTTAAGTTCCTCTACCTGAACATCGTAGTAGTAGGAAGGGAAATTCGTAGGCTTCATAGCCCATCTGAAAGGTGATGTCAGCACGGCGAAGTCGGACCCGAGTGTTCGCTTCAAAATTCGCGGAATACCAACGGGCTGTTTTAGGATCCTGAGGATACCTTCGTTCCTATCTTCGGGCCTCAGCCTGTTCAACGGCATGGCGGAGGAAACGGCGAGAGCAAGCCGGTTTGCACGCTGCCGGTCGTCTACGTTCTCGCCAGGAGGCAGCAGGTCATCGCTTTGAAGAAGCGGTGTTAGGCCTAAACGAGAGCCAATCTGAAGCCATATAGATCGTCTCTCACCCTTGCGACGCGTCAACTCCGAACGCCACCTCGACTCGATTTCATAAGTGGAGGCGTTTCTAGCCAACAGTCGGCATAGCCCTTCGGTCACGTCCGTCAATCGATCGCCACGACGAAGCCTGTCCCAAAGCAGAGCAACCAGACGTTCACTACCAGAATCCTCGGTTAGCCGAAAAGATTCATCAAGCCGGACCTGCGACGGCCCTGGCTCAATAATTGCGGACCATCGCAATCCAAAGTCATCGAAAACCGAATCAACCACTTCACCGGTTGCTCTTACAGACTGGGTAAAGACCCAATCCTGAAGTAGTGCTAGCGCCAAATTGCGGGGATACATGCTGTATCTAAAGGATGCGTCCCCTATAAGAGCCGAAACCCGTTCAGAAAGATCGAGTAACTCTCCCTTACTAAAGCTACCTGCGAAGAATCGAGTGACGTTTTGCCAGTACGCACGCCTGGCCAAGGCATCAAAGCGGTCCGGCTTAGTTCCGGAGGATTCTCGACCCGTAGGTGAATACGATGCCGTCTCGTAGAGAAAACGAGCGGCAAAGTACTCCCGTAGTGGCTGGACCTCGAACTCATACGTGCCTTCCACCCGGGAGACAAGTGCCACCACCCGCTCGACCGTTCCAATTACCAGCTCATCTATGAGCTGCGCCGGCCGTCCCTCCCGCGCCAGATAGTCTGCCAAAACGCGCGTCAGTTCCGAAACTCGAATCCGGCCGTTGGTTCCACTCCTTTCGGCCATTCCGTGAAGGTAGTAACCCAGATAGCAATGGAGATCAATCAACAGGGTTCGGTTTTGGCGAACGATTTCACTCTTCTCTGACTCCCTGTTCATGAATGTCTCGATATACGTAAAATATAGCTCTGTCCGCTTGTCCGGAAGGCTAGCTCCCCGCAGGTAAATTAGGCTAAGAAGGATAGATAGTTGCATCGTATTCTTAGCCAAGTCCGCCATGTGGGCCGAACTCATCTTCGCCGTCAAAATCGTCTTGACTTCATTCTTATCCTTAGCACGCAGGTTCCGAGCCTTAGCCCACTTGTCTGTGTAGGCTAATGCCAGTTGACTATCAATGGGGGCGAGTGTCAGGGTGGCGAATCGATCCTTGGGGAAGTTTGGGGAGTTTGTAATGGCAGTTGGCCGGGTGGTTACTAGGACGCTCAGCCGTCGCGCAATTCCAGTCAGCCTGTGGATTCCCTCCATCGCCAAGTCCACGACGTTTCGGCGAGTGTCCAGGTCTGCCACTTCGTCTAAGCCATCCAAGAGCAACAGCAGCGGAGTGGCTTGTGCGATCGAATGAAGGTCATCGACGTTGAACGTTAGACCTCCGGAGTACCTCTCAACTTGACCCGCAATAGCAGCCTCTAGCGAAAGGGGCATATTATGAAGAGTATTTGGCTCCTTCGCCCACGGATTCTTTCCTGATAGCCACTCGGCGAAGTCTCGGAGCTCGATTCGGAAGGGCAGTGCGAGAGGTGCCATGCGTAGGGAGTCTGGCACCCCCGTAAGGTCATCGCGCCCCAGGTATCTCGCACGATGAATCTGCGCCAAGTACTGCGTAAGGGTTGACTTACCCTGGCCAGGCGCGCCCTCCAGAACGATGTAGGGAAGTTCACTCGCAAAGGCACGATCCGAAAGAAGTTGGGCGGCGGGAGCTCCTTGCGTTGGAGCATACCCACCGTTACCGACCCGGATGAACAGGACTCCATCCTGATAGGCAAAGTGTGGCCCTTTATTGTCATCCGAATCGTGTAGTTCTGCATCAGACGAGTCCGTCGAGCCGGAGACTAAGATCCGTCGGACCGCTTCGCCATAGACTCTGAGGATCGAAGCGCGATTCTTAAACTTCGTACTAGCAAGCTGCGCCGGAACGTCGATATATAGGTCGAATAGATCGCTCGGCGGCAGGTCGGCTTGCTTGAAGCGTACCGTAGCATCATGCTCGTACTGGTAAGAGAGGTATGCTCTCAGCGCTGCTGTGCGGCGCTCACTGTTGCCTGATGATGAAGCCTGCTGCCATAGCAGCCTAGGAATATCGGCACCAGTCAGGATGCCCGGATATGCAAGCTTCAAGTCAAAATCGCCCTCGAGTCGCCTATCTAGGTCCTCGCGCCATAAGCACCAACCCGGCATGGGTAAGGTCTCATCTAGAAACTTCTGGACTCGATCAATTCTGCCGGAATCCAGATGAGAGGTGCCGCTGACATTCGTCACGAGGCAGTATTGGGTAGCCCCGCGCCGTGCGAGTACTTGGATCTTGTGGAGCTCCCCGCGCACTGCCTTTTCGATCCAAGCTACGGGATCATCTAGCGAGTGAGGGGCTCGCGCGTACTTCACCTGGAAGATGAGGAGATCCTTTTGATGGGGATCGAGGACGAAAGCGTCACGGCCGCCGTCCGGCATCCCAACAGGTAGACACTGCATTGTGGGGTATACCTTGACCAGGACAGCCTGACAAAGCATTTGAAAGTGCTCGTCCAAGAGGTTTTCATACTGCTGAGTCAAGGCAAGCTCCGCGACGAGAGTCGGGCACGGTCAATGGATGGTAGCCCTAGGACAGCAGTAGGTCACTTTGCCGTGACAGGGAGTGTCTCGGCGTTCTCGACATCATGGACTGAACAGGATTTTCCACCCACGCGGTCGCTTCGACACCGGCAACAGCTAGTACGGGGTAGTCCGTAGACCTGCACAGAAAGAAGCGGCACTGCCGAATAGCTCTCGTATTGATCAAGGCACCGCGCTCCGCGCGGTGCGGGGCGGCAAGCCCGGCCGGCGGCAAGCCGCCCCGGCCGCCTTCGGCGCCGGGGCGGTGAGCCACCGACAGCCGCCGGGACACCGCCCCCCAGCACGCCAGGAGTCCGGCCCAGCGAGGCCGTGACGGAAGCCGGCGAGTCGGCCTGGTCGCGTGGTTAGGGCTTCCGGCTGCCGCGCCAGTCCAACCCCGGGACTGGCTTGCCACCGTGTCACCGGGTCGCGGCACCAGATCCACCGCCAAGACGTGCCCGGCCCGCTCCTCCGCCCTCGCCCGCCGTCAACGAGGGACCAAGCCGCCACCGAGCCCACCAAGCCGCCGCCGCAGGCGAGATCAACTGGTGCACTCCTGGGCCGTCCCTGGGCCGTCTGGGCCGTCGGCGGGCCGTCAAACGCCAACCAAAGTTGACCAAGAGCGACCATCGACACCAGAACATAACGCCAGCTCAGAGCCTTGATCGGGGCTCTGAGCTGGTGGGCGACGGACGAGTCGACCTGTACGCCGGATTCTGTGCGCGACGCGCACCCTGGGGTGCGGGTCGGCGGCGGCCATCCATCTCGGCCTGCCGTTGCCGGCAGGCTCGTGCGGCCTACCCGCAGACATCGGGCGGGCCGCCCTCAAGCGTCTGCGCGGGCGTCATCCTGCGATGACGGCCCATTCTTGGCCTTGCTCCGGGTGGGGTTTACCGAGCCACCCCGGTCACCCGGGGTGCTGGTGGGCTCTTACCCCACCGTTTCACCCTTACCGTCCCCGTTGGGGCCGGCGGTCTGTTTTCTGTGGCACTGTCCCGCGGGTCGCCCCGGGTTGCCGTTAGCAACCACCCTGCCCTGTGGAGTCCGGACGTTCCTCGGCGGCGGGCCGGAACCCGCCGACGCGACCGCCCGGTCGACTCGTCCGTCGCGTACCCATCCTAACGATCCCCGGTCCGCGCCTATTGCCGCACCGGGCCTCAGGGGGATCCGTGGCAGTGGAGGTGGTTTCTTGGCCGGCGTGTCGTGCGCCTGCGCTGCCACGGATCACGCACACCGGGCGGGGCCGCGGCGGCGGGGTGGGGTAGGTGGGGACCGGCGTACGCATAATGGGGCGGTGACGATGCCGCCGTTTCCCGAGCCAACGGTGCCGGCCGGTGGGCGGGCCGAGGTGTTCCTGCGCTACCTCGATTATTTCCGGGACAGCGTGGTGGAGAAGGTGGCCGGGCTGGCCGAGGAGGAACGGCGGGGTAGCCGGCTGCCGTCCGGCTGGACCCCGTTGGAGTTGGTCAAGCATCTGCGCCATGTGGAACTCCGCTGGATCGAGTGGGGGTTTCAGGGCCGCGACGTCGCGGACCCGTGGGGCGACCAGCGGGACGATCGGTGGTACGTGGCGCCGGAGGAGAGTTTCGCGGAGCTGACGGCCGCATTGCGGGCTCAGGGCGCGCACACCCGGGCGGTGGTCGAGGGCACCGATCTGGCCGCGCGCGGCGCACCGGGGCCGCGGTGGGAGGGCGCGGAGCCGGCGTCGCTGGAGCGGGTGATGTTCCACCTCGTGCAGGAGTACGCCCGTCATCTCGGGCACCTCGACATCGTGGCCGAGCTGGCCGGTGGCCCGGTCGGCGAGTAGCCGGGGAGAGCGACCGGCGCGCGTTCCGGACCGCTAGCCTGCGGATCATGGAACTCGCCGAAGCCGCCCTGCTGGTCGCCGCCGGTCTCGCCGCGGGCACGGTCAACGCGGTGGCCGGCGGTGGTTCGCTGATCACGTTTCCGGCGTTGCTCGCGATCGGGCTGCCGCCGATCTCAGCGAACGTCACGAACTCCCTGTCGGTCTCCCCCGGGTACCTCGCCGCCGTGGCGGGCAGTCGGGTGGATCTGCCTCGGTCGCGGCTGCTTGCCGCGTTGCTGCCCACCACCGTGGCCGGTGCGTTGGCCGGTGCCGGGCTGTTGCTGGTCACCCCCGCGCGGGCGTTCGAGGTGGTCGTACCCTTCCTGGTGCTGGGGGCGACCGCGCTGCTGGCGTTCCAGGATCCGCTGCGCCGGCTGGTCGGCCACCCGCGTGACCTGGCGCCGCGCCGCCGGGCGGTGACCGTTCAGGTGGTGGTGGCGGTGGCGGCGGTGTACGGCGGCTACTTCGGTGCCGCCGTCGGGGTGATGCTTGTCGCCGGGCTGGCCCTGGTGCTGGACGCGACGCTGGCCCGGGTGAGCGCGATCAAGAACCTGCTCTCCGCCGTGATCGGCCTGACCACCGTGGTCGTCTTCGCCGTCGCCGGCCCGGTGAACTGGGCCGGCGTCGCGGTGGTCGCTCCGGCCGCGCTCGTCGGCGGTTACGCGGGCGCTCGCCTGGTCCGCCGGCTCCCCTCGGTGATCCTGAAGACCGTCATCGTCGTCTTCGGCACCGTGATCGGCACCTATCTCCTCTGGCGCGCTCTCGCCTGAACCCGCGATCTTGCACTTTCTGACCCCGCGAATCGGGCGTAAGTAACTTCTCGGCGACCAGAAGTGCAAGATCGGCGAGGTGAGGCGGGGCTAGGCGGGGCACGGCGCAGGAGGGGGCGGGTCAGAGGGAAGTGAGGTGGGCGGTTTCGTTGACGGAGCGGACGGCGACGCCGCCGTCGGGCCAGCGGTCCAGCACCGACACGCCGGCCGCGTCGAGGTAGAGGCGGTGCAGGAAGGAGTCGGTGGCGGCGAGCGCGTCGCGCAGCATCAGCTTGATCGGCGAGACGTGCGAGACCACCACGACGGTCTGCCCCGGGTACGCGTCGAGCAGCCGCCGCACCACCCGGGCGCACCGTTCGGCGACCGCGGCGAACGACTCGCCGTCCGGCGGGGCCACCCGGGTGGAGGCGAGCCAGGCGTCGAGTTCGCCGGCCCAGCCCTCGCGTACCTCGGCGAAGGTGCGCCCCTCCCAGGCGCCGAAGTCGCATTCGATGAGTTCGTCGTCGCGGCGTACCGGCAGGTCGCCGACGGCGGCGGCGATAGCCTCGGCGGTCGCCACGCAGCGGGACAGCGGTGAACTGACCACTGCCACGGTGTCCGGCGCGAGCGCGGCCAGCCGCGCGGCGGTGGCCCGCACCTGCGCCCGGCCCCTGCTGCTGAGGGGAATGTCGCCACGCCCGGAGTAGCGGCCCTGCTCGGTGTACTCGGTCTCGCCGTGCCGCACCAGGATGAGCCGGGTGGCGGTGAAGCTGGGCCGGGGCTCCCAGGACACCGGTGCGCTGGTCAGGTCGGCGCCCGGTGCCTCGGCCCGGGCGGCGACCTCGGCGGCACCGCCACCGGCGGGCTCCGGGCCGCCGAGGCGGCGCGGCGGCTCGACCAGGCGGGGTGGCTCGACGGTCGGTGTGGCGACGCCGGAGGCGGCCGCGGCGTCCATCGCGGCGTTGGCGAGGGCGTCGGCGTGGGTGTTGCGGTCCCGGGGAATCCAGCTGAACCGTACGGCGGTGAAGCCGCCGACCAGTTGGGCGGCCTCGGCGGCCAGCGGGCGCAGGCCCGGGTGCTTGATCTGCCAGCGGCCGCACATCTGCTCGACCACCAGCTTGGAGTCCATCCGGACCTCGACCTCGTCGGCACCGAGCTCGGCGGCGGCGGCCAGGCCGGCGATCAGTCCCCGGTACTCGGCGACGTTGTTGGTGGCGGTGCCGATCGCCTCGCTCCGCTCGGCCAGCACCTCGCCGGTGGCGGCGTCGCGCAGCACCGCGCCGTATCCGGCCGGTCCGGGGTTCCCCCGGGATCCACCGTCGGCCTCGACGAGCACCGTCCGGGTGACCACCGGCTACAGCCCCGACTCGTTGGTGCGGACCATGATCCGGCGGCAGTCCTCGCAGCGGACCACGTCGTCGGGTTCGGCCTTGCGGATGCGGGCCAGGTCGGCGCCGGAAAGCTCAAGCCGGCATCCGCCGCAGCGCCCGGCGGTCAGCAGCGCCGCACCGAGTCCGGTGTCGGTGCGGATCCGGTCGTAGAGCTGCACCAGGTCGGCGGGGAGGTCGTTGGCGAGGGGCTGCCGGGCGGAGCGCTTGAACTCCTCCTCGCGACCGATCTCGGCGAGGCTGTCGTCGCGCCGCTGCTCGGTGGCGGCCCGCCGGTCCCGTACCTCGGCCAGCCGCTGCTCCACACCGTCGAGCACCGACTGGGCGGTCTCCCGCTGCTCCATCAGCTCCAGCTCGGCGTCCTCCAGATCGCTCTGCCGGCGGTTGAGGGAGGCCAGCTCGTGCTGGAGCGCCTCCAGTTCACGGGCCGGGCCGGTGCCGGCGGCCAGCCGGTTCTCGTCCTTGGTCTTGCGCGCCCGGACCTGGTCGACGTCCTTCTCCAGCCGGGCGATGTCGCGGTCCAGGTCGTCGACCGCCACCTGGGCGCGGACCCGCTCGTCCTCCAGGGCGGACAACTCCCGGGCGAGGGCCTCCAGCTCGGCCCGCTCGGGCAGGGACCGACGCCGGTGGGCGAGCTGGGCGAGGGCGGTGTCGATCGCCTGGAGATCGAGCAGGCGGCGCTGGACCTGGGGGTCAGCCTTCACGGTCGGGCTCCTTGTCGTCCGCTGCGGGTTCGTCCGGCGTGCGTTCGTCGGGGTGCGGTGCGGCGGCGTGCACGGTCCACGGGTCGGTGTCCAGGTCGGACACCAGGGTCTCGACGCCGGGCGCGGTCCGCAGCAGCGCCGCGAGGTCGTCCAGCCACGGCCGTTCGGTGGCCCAGTGGGTGGCGTCGAGCAACGCCGGCCCCCCGGTGGCGAGGTGTTCGCCGGCCGGGTGGTGGCGCAGATCCGAGGTGAGGTAGGCGTCCACCCCGGCCGCGGTGGCGTCGGCCAGGAAGCTGTCCCCGGCGCCACCGCAGACCGCCAGGGTACGCACCGTGCGGTCCGGGTCGCCCGCGGCACGCACTCCGGCGGCGGTGGCCGGCAGCACGGCGGCGGCCCGGCGGGCCAGTGCGGCCAGGGTCAGCGGCCGCGGCAGCCGGCCGATCCGGCCGGCACCCCGCCCCTCCCCCTCGGCGGGCGTGCCCGGGCGGGCGGGTCGCAGCGGGCGCGGGTCGAGCAGGCCGAGGCGGGCGGCGAGGGCGTCGGACACACCCGGAGCGGCCACGTCGGCGTTGGTGTGCGCGACGTACAGCGCGACATCGGCCTTGATCAGCTGGTGGACGATGCGGCCCTTGTAGGTGGTCGGTGCCACCGACGACACCCCGCGCAGCAGCAGCGGATGGTGCGCGATGATCATGTCGACGCCCGCGTCGAGCGCCTCCGCGACCGTCTCGGGGACCACGTCCACGACGCAGAGGATCCGGCGTACCGGGGCGGACGGTTCACCGAGCACCAGGCCGACCCGGTCCCACTCCTCGGCCCAGGCCGGCGGGTAGTGCCGCGCCACCTCGGCCACCACGTCGGCGACGGTCGGCACGGCTGCGGTTGTGCTCACGGCCGGTGAGCTTACCGGCGTCGGCACTCCTACCGGACGTCACCCGGCCACACCCACGCCTCGGTCCGGGCCTCGTCGACACCGCTGACCCGGCCACGGGCGAACGCCCGGGCCGGGTCGTGGATGCTCCGCCGGCCGGTCCCGGTTGTCGCGCGGGGCCAGCTCCGGACCGGAGCTCGTCAACTGTGGGCTGCCGCTCAACCGGTCCGGCAGAGATGGTCACGCACGGCGGTCAGCGGCAGCGCCCAGGGGAAGGTGTGCTGGTGCCGCTCACCGGTTCCCGGCGGATGCAGCGGGTAGACGTCGTCGCCGAAGAGCACGCTCACTCCCCATTCGGAGAGCCGGGCGAGGCCCGCCCGGAAGGCCGGGTGGGCGGCCATCGCCGCGTTCGTGTACGGCACGGCCACCAGCGGTATCCCCCGGCCCTGTGCCTCCACCAGCAGTCCCAGGGCGAGGGTGTCGGCGATGCCGGCCACCCATTTGTTCACGGTGTTGACCGTGGCCGGGCAGACGATCATGGCGTCGGCGGTGGGCAGCACGTCGGGGTCGCCCGGGTTCTTGTAGTGGGTGCGTACCGGGTGGCCGGTCTGCCGGGCCAGTGCGGTGCGATCGACGAACTTGGCACCGTCGGGCGTGGTGATCACGCACACGTCCCAGCCGTCCTGCTGGGCCAGGTCGACGAGCCGGCCCACGTCTCGGGCCAGTGGCGAGCCACAGGCGATGATGTAGAGCACCTGACGGTGCCCGTCATGGCGGTGCGAACCGGTCATGCCGGCTCCGAGGTCATACTCCTACTCCCATGTGCTCAGCCAACTCCGCGATCGGAGAAGGCGGCGCACCACGTGTGCGACGAAGCACGTCCGACATCACCTCGTGGGCGATCGGGCGGCAGCGGATCTCGGACGGCGCCAGGCGGTCACCGCGCAGCAGCATCTCCCCGGCATTGGCGACATCGCCGATCAGGGCGTAGCCCCGGGCCAGGTCCAGCAGGTGGTGCGCCCGGCGTTCGGGCAGCATCGCGTCGAACTGCGCCGGCTGGATCCGCTGGCGGTGCACCTCGACGGCCCGCCCGCCGTCGCCGAGCTCGACGGCGGCCGCCGCCCGGTGCAGTTCCACGTTCGTCGGCCCGAACGAGGTCCAGTAGTGGTTCTGGTCGCCACCCAGCTCGGCCGCCGCCGCGTGGGCTTCGTCGAGCAGGTCCTCCACGGTGGCGGTGTCGCCGATGCGGGAGGCGGCCATCGCGCCCTGGAGCAGCAGCATCCCGTAGACGGACAGGCGCTCGGGACGACTGTCGTTGCCGCCGCCCGGAGCGAGCTGGTTGGCGATCCGCACGTTCAGCTCCAGCGCCGGCCGGGGTCGACCCATCGCCACCAGCGCGTTGCAGACCCGGGTGGTGGCGACCCCGGCGAGCAGTGGGTCGTCGGCGCGTTGCGCGACGGCGATGGAACGGTCGGCGGCGAGCCAGGAGAGGTCGCACTCGCCCAGCTTGCGCAGCACCGAGGAGGCGAGCTGGTAGACCTGCCCGAGCAGGTGGGCGGCGCGCTGGGCCTGGTCACCGCCGTACGCGGCGTCGGCCGCCTGGGCGTCGCGGAGCAGCTTCGGCAGGGCCCGGGTGAGCATCCCGTAGCGGCCGTACTGGTAGGTCAGCCAGGCGTGGGTCACCGCCTTGCCCATGTCGGCCAGTGGCGGCGGGCTCGGTGCGGCGTCGAAGTACGCGCTTATCGAGTCGTACCGCTCCAGCGCGGCGCGGATCTCCTCGACCTCGAACTGTTCGATGCAGTTGAGCGCATCGGTGCGCCGCTCCGGGTCCTTGCCGAGCAGCAGTTGCACGTCCATCTGGAGGATGTCGGCGATCTCGTAGAGCACGGAGAACTTGTCCAGTCGCCGGACGCCCCGCTCGATCTTGTCGACCCAGCTCTTCGACTTGCCCAACCGGTCGGCGAACACCTGCTGCGACATCTTGCGCCGGCCGCGCCAGTAGGCCACCCGCCGCCCGATGGGTAGCTCGTCCATCTCCCCAGTCCTCCCCTTGCTGGAGCCCTGGCCGGGGCCGGGGGCCGTTCAGTGGGCGCGGCGATCCGTCCGTATCTCAGGTTTCCGCTGGTCGCACAGGAGGTGCGTCAGCCGTCCGGACGAACCTCGTAGTTTTCGTGCAAGTTGCATCGGCCACTTTGTCAAACAGAACGAGGACGGGCTGCGGCAGTGACGGGTCTCGACGTACGAGCTGACGCCGGCCGGGCGCGGCGAGGGGAGATGACACCAATGTGGGGGAATGTCGGACCGCGGGTGGCGCGTCTGTCGCCGTTGGAACGGGTACGACTGCGCCGGGTCGCCGTGCGCTACGCCCTGCACGGGTGGGCGGTGACCCCGGGCGCCTGCCTGGCGCGGAGCCGCTTCGTCTGCGGCCGGGCCGGCTGCCCCACGGTCGGCTGCCACCCGGCCCTGGAGGACTGGGAGCACGCGGCCAGCACCGATCCGGCGCGGGTGGCCACCTGGTGGCGGTCCCGGCCGCACGGCCTGCTGCTGCCCACCGGCCGCTCCTTCGACGTGCTGGAGATCCCCGCCCACCTGGGTCGGCTGGTCCTGGACGCGGTGCGCGTGCACCCGGTCGGCCCGGGGGTACGCGGACCGGTGCTGGTCACCCCGACCGGACGGTGGATGTTCCTGGTCCGCCCGGGCGACCCGTTGCGACCGGAGCTGGAGCACTGCTTCGACGTGGTCCTGCACGGTCGCGGCTCCTGGGTCGCGGCACCACCGACCCGGCTGCCGGAGGGACAGGTCCGCTGGGCGGTCGCGCCGGAGCAGGCCCGGTGGCAGCTACCGGATGCCTACCTGGTGCAGAACACGCTAGTCGAGGCGCTGCGTTCGACCGGCGTGGCGCTCACCCCGGCCCTGGTCCCCGGCCAACTGCCACTGCCCCGCCGGGGCCGCTGAGGCGGATGACCCACGGTGCGACGCGCCGGCAGCGAGACCCGGACGGACCGGCGCTCGTTGAACCCTTCGACGGCGCGCCCGCGCCGGGAGCGGGGATGCGATGTCCACCGGCGACACCAGGCACCACCCGGGCGGAGCAGAGCCGCCCCGGCGACACCGGCCCGGCCACCGCTGGGCGGCCACCCGTCCCCCGGGCGCCCGGCCGGGCCGTCCGCGACCGACCGGGTCCCGCCCGGCCATCACCCACCGCCCGGCCCGCTGGCCCTGACCCGGAACCAGGTCCCCGTCCCGCCACCGGCGCACCTCGCCCGAGCAGTCGGCCCGCGCAGCCGTCTCCGTGGCCGTGGAAAGGGTCTCCGACCGGCGGGTCGGCTGCCGTGACCGCACGGACACCCGGCTGCCGCCCGGCGGAGCAGGTCGGTCCGGCTAGTCGGTGAGCGGCAGGTTGGTGGAGTGCAGGCACCGGGCGTCGTCGGTCACCACCGCGTGCTGGTACCCGGCCAGCCGATCCAGCCAGCCGATCCCGGCCACGCCCATGGCCACGGCGGCGGTGGCGTACGCGTCGGCCAGCCCGAGGTCCGGCCCGACCACCGTCACCGACCGCAGGCCCCGGGCCGGGGTGCCACGGCGCGGATCCCGCACGTGGTGGCCGCGTTCGTAGACACCCGACGTGGCGACCGCGAGGTCCGTCCCGCTGAGCACCAGACAGACCGCCGACGGATTCCAGGGATGCCGCACACCGATCCGCCACGGCAGCCCGGTCGACGAATGCCCCCGGACCCGGACGTCACCCCCGGCGTTGAGGCAGTGGTTGTCGGCACCGGCCGCACGCAACCGGTCCGAGGCCACCTGTACCGCCCAGCCCTTGACGTACCCGGACGGGTCCAGCCCGCCGGTGGCGTACGCGTCGAAGAAGCCGTCGGTGGCGTCCCACAGGTCGGCGCAGCGTTCCAGCACCCGGCGCAGGTCGGCGGACGCCTCGGAGAGCAGCAGCTCGCCCCGGTCGAAGCGGCACACCTCGCTGTCCGGCTGGTACGTGCTGAACCTCGCGTCCACCTCCCGTAGCCAGGCGAACACCTCGTCGGCCAACGTGGCCAGCTCGGTGGCGGGCCGGTCGTCGGCGATGTCCAGACTGACCGGCGTGCCCATGACGTGTTCGACGCGGCGCAGTCCGGGCCGCAGCGAACTCGCGGCGCTCATCGCGCCCGGTCGATCGCAGCCTGCAACGACCGTTGGTAGGACTCGCTTGTCGCGGTCGCCCCGGAGACGGTGTCCAGGTCGGCGCTCTGCCGCTGCACCACGAGTCCCGCGGTGCCGCTGTACCGATCGTCCACCTGGCTGCTGCGTTGGTCGGACTGGGCGGTGCGCTCCGGTAGTTCGAGCGCCTCCGCGTCCACGATCCTGGCACCCTCCAGCGAGATCGCCACCTGCACGTTGCCGAACTCGTTACCGACCACGGGCCCGACGACCCGACGGACCGAGGGTTGCGGGGCGGCGGTGCTGCGTCGTGCCGCCGGTGGCTTCTTCGAGGCGTCGCTCGACGGGCCGGTACGGCCGGCAGGTGGGCTCGCCGTCCTCCGGCCGGGCTCTGCCGACCTGCTGGCGCGCGGTCGCGGAGTGGCCGTCGCGGTCGCCTCGGCCGGTTCGGCGGTCGGCTCGGTTGCCGTCGTCGGCTCCCCGGCGCCGGATGTCGCCGGCGCGGGTACCTCCTGGGCCACCGTGCTGGTGTCCGGTGCCGCCTTGAGCACCACCAGAGCGGTGGTGCTGGCCGCCAGGCCGGTGATTGCGAACAGCGCGCGACGCATGCGGCGGTGCCCTCTCATAGTTCAAAGGTTGCGAGGTGGATCTGTCGGCGTGGCACGCCGACCCGGCGGAGCAGTTGCCGGCTCTGCTCGACCAGTCCGGGCGGGCCGCAGAGATAGACGTCCCGCCGGGTCAGGTCCGGCACCAACCGGCGCAGGCCGTCCGTGGTCATCACCTGCCGGGGTCCGGGATCGTCACGCGAGCCGACCACGTACCAGACCTGGACGCCGCGGGCCTGCGCCAGCCAGTCCAGTTCCCGGTGCAGCATCACGTCGGAGGGCGCCCGCACCCGGTAGATCAACGCGGAACCGGGCGGCAACTCCTCCAGCATGGCCCGCAGCGGGGTGATGCCACTGCCGCCGGCGATCAGCAGCGCCCGCTCGCGGGTGCGGTGCGCCGCGGTGAAGGTGCCCGACGGGCCGACCGCCCAGACCCGGACCCCCGGCTCCAGCTCACGCAGGTCACGGGTGTGCGCACCGACCACCTTGACGGTCAGGCGCAGCCACCGGCCGTTGGCGGCGGCGGACACCGAGAAGGGATGGGACTGCCACCAACAACCCCTGGTCAGGAACCGCCAGCGGAAGAACTGCCCGCCGAGCATCGTCAACCGGTCGAGTCGCTCGCCGGTCAGGTAGATCGACACGGTGTCCGGGTTCTCCGCGACGACGTCGGCCACCCGCAACCGGTGCCGCAGGTTGAACACCAGTGGGGCGATCACCCGGCCGTACAGCAGCGCGACGACCACCAGCAGGTAGAGGCCGATCCATCCGGTACGCACCGGACCGGGGCGGAACAGCTGGGTGCCGTTGCTGAACTGGTGGGCGAAGCCGAGCAGCAGTACCGCGTACGCGGCCAGGTGGGTGGCGTGCCACAGCTCGTAGGGCAGCGCCCGGCGTACCGCCCGGACACCCGTCAGCCCGATCATCACCAGCAGGCCGGCGGCGGCGAACGCCGAGACCATGTCCTGGTAGTCGCGCAGCATCACGCCGGCCTGGCCCAGTGGCGACCGGCCTTCCAGCCGGGCGTAGCCGACGAGGATCAGGGACGTGTGCGCGAGCACCGCGACCAGCAGGGTGGCCCCGATGTCCCGATGCCAGCGGGCGATCCGCTCGCCACCGGCCACCCGCTCCAGCAGCGGCAGCCGGCTCATCATCAACACCTGCACGAGCAGCAGGTACCCGGCGAGCAGGCCGCTGATCTGACCCGCGGCGGTGAGCATCGCGGTGCTGCCGACCAGGGAGCCGGCCGGCGTGTCCGTCCACCAGGGCAGCACGGCGGCGACCAGCCCGAGCAGGAACAGTCCGACCAGCAGCCGCCGGCCGCCGGCACCACGCCGGGGTACGACCGGCAACGGACTGCCGGTGGTGGGCCGACCGCCGGACCGGGAGTGCGCCGCGGTCCGGCGGTCGGAGTAGAGGTCGGGGTGGGTCACGCGTACAGCTTCATCGGGGCGTACTTCATCCGGGGGAAGATCTTGTCCACCTCCGCGTTGGTCAGCCCGAACCGACCCTGCGCCACCGACCCGTAGACGTTGAACATGTTGTTGTACTCGGGTACGTCACCGGAGTCGAGGGTGTCCAGTCCGTTCCAGGCACCGAGCAGCGAGCCGGCGAGCTTGCGCCCGGACAGGATGGTCACCACGCCGCCGTGGCCGTGGTCGGTGCCGCCCCGGTTGGAGGCGACCCGGCGACCGAACTCGCTGGAGATCATCACCGTCACGTCGGCGGCCCGGTCACCGAGGTCGGTGAAGAACGCCGCCAGCGCGGTCGCCAGCTCGTTCAACCGCCGGTACAACTGGCCGCCGTTGGTGGTGCCCTGATTCTCGTGGGTGTCGTAACCGCCCATCCCGACGGTCGCCACCCGTACGTTGGCATCGCCCTTGATCAGTTGGGCGAGTGTCTGGAAGGCGGAGCCGATGCCCCGGTACTCGACGCCCTCGGCCGGCCGGTACGGCTCGGCGGCGAGCTTGCGGGCGGTGGCGAGGGCACCGAGCCCGGCCTGCACCGCGTCCTCCACCGGGTGGTTGATACCGGTGAACAGGCCCTTGATCGCCTTCTCGGTGGCCTCCCGCTGCCGCTCGCTGCCGGCCAGGCGCAACGAGCCGACGTTGTTGAGCGAGAGTGCGCCGTTGTTGCCGACCAGCGACCGGGGCAGGGTGCTACCGATGCCGACGCTGCGGAAGGCGGTGCCCTTGCCGAGCGCGTCGATCAGGCTGTCGAGCCAGCCCCGTCCGCCGGTCTCGCCGGGCAGGCCGCCGAGGTTGCAGGCGTCCGCGGCCTGGAAGTGGCTGCGGGACAGCCGCTCGTCGGAGACACCGGGGACGAAGCCCAGCTGCCCGGACCGCAGCCACGGCTGCAGCGGCGCGAAGGCGCTGGTGAGCTTGAAGCCTCGACCGAGCGCCAGGGAGTCGTTGGGCAGCAGCAGCTCGGGACGGGCCCGATCGAGCACCGGGTCGTTGTCCGGCGCGATCAGGCTCAGGCCGTCCAGGCCACCGTAGAGGAAGACATGGATCAGCGTGCCCGTCTTGGTCGCCGCGAACGACGCCGAGGTGGTCACGAACTGGGCGGTCGCCAGGGCGGTGGCGGTGGCGGCGGCACCGGCGACGAAGGTACGCCGAGTCACCCCACGACCATCCTGTTGAGCTTCCTCCAGTTCCTCCAGCCGTCGGTAGCGGTCGGCCTCGGCGGCGTTCTCGGCGGCCACCACGTCGGCCTCCGCCCGCAGCAGCGCCTCAGCCGGGTTGTCGGCCAGCCGTCGCACGTCGGGGCAGTCGGGGTGCAGGTTGTACGGGTACACAGTCTTCTCCATCGGATGCCTCACCGGAGGTGGTGCTGGGGGGATGCGAGGATCGCCCGCGCGACGGCGGTGATGGCCCCGTTGAACGTCGCGTCGACCTTCGTACCGGCGGAGACCCCGGCCACGCCGAGGATCAGCGCCCGCTCCCGGTCGGTCAGTCGCTGCCGGATCAGCCGTCGGGCCAGTGCGTCGACGTACGCTCCGGCGGTGGCCGGTGGGGTGGCGACCAGCTTCTCCGCCCGGGCGAAGGTGAACACGGTGCGGTTGGCGGCGAGCAGGTCGTGGGCCTCGTTCCAGCCGTTGACCATGGTGCCGACGGAGGTCCACGCGAGGTAGACGTCCGGGTAGCCGTCGGGCGTCGGTTGACCCATCGGGTGGTGACCCAGCTCGCGCAGCTTGTCGTGGATCTGTCGCAGGCCGCGGGCGTACGCGGTCCGCTGGTTGCCGCCGTTGTCGTGGTTGGGCGCGGCCTCGGGTGACACACCGAGCGTGCGGTAGGTGGCCACCAGGTACTCCAGCGGGCGGCGCACCTTCTGGCCCACCGCGGCCCAGAACTCCGACGAGCTGAACAGCGCGAGCAGCACCGGCTTGATCCGGCCCCGGTGTGAGGTGTACGCCTTCGCCAGCCGGTCCACAAGGGACTTTGGTGGGGTGTCCGACACGAACCGGACAGCGAGGTTCTGCGCCACGTACCGGGCGGTCGAGGGGTGCAGCGCGAGATACGTGAGGTAGGCGTCGATCGCCGCCTCGGCCTTCTCCGGATCGGCGGAGTTGTTGGCGTGGGTGAACCCCAGAATCTTCACCTTGCCGACGTAGTGCCGCTCCGGGCGGAACACGTAGCTGCCGTCCTTGATGCCCCGGCCGGTCTGCAACAGGGCCGCCTGGCGGACGTCGGCCTCGGTGTAGCCGCCGTCGACGCCCACCGAGTACAGCTCGAGGTTCTCCCGGGCCAGGTTCTCGTTGACCGCGTCGGCACGGGAGTCGACCTGATTGAGGTAGAGCAGCAGCGCCGGATGCCGGTTGGCGGCCAGGAACATCTCCGGATAGCTGCCGAGCGCGTGCTCACGGATGACGTCCCGGTCGAACGAGTTGCGGTAGACCTCGCCGCCTTCGAAATCGGCGGCCACGTGCAGGAAGTCGTTCCAGAAGTCGACCATCACCTCGAACAGCTGACGGTCGGACCAGATCTGCCGGGCGATCGTGGCGTCCACCATCTCCCGCTCGGGCTGGGCACCACGTTCGTTGAGCTGATCGCGCTGGTCGCGCAACTGCTCCGGGGAGAGCTTGAGCGTGGGCAGCTCGGCGAGCTTCAACTCCGCCTTCGTCGGGGCGATCTTCTCCGGCTCCAGCTGCCAGCGCACCCAGCCGTCGATGCCGCGCTCCTTGATCTCCGCGAGCACCGCGGCGGTGGGACCGAAGGTCAGCCGACGGGCCAGGTGCAGCTCCGGATCCTTGGCGAGCACCGTCTTCACGGTGACCTTGGTCGCCGCCGCGGCGGCGGCCGGACCTGAGAAGGCGCGCCCACCCTTCGGCGCGTTCTTCTTCAGCGCCTCGCCACCCCGGGAGCCCATGTAGCTGTCGTTCTGCTCGGTGTACGTGCGTACCGTGCTCGCCTGCTGTCCGCTCGGGCGGGTGGGGGAACCATCCGTCGGTTTGGCGATTGTGGCGTCGCCGGCGACCGCTGCCTCGTCGCCGAAGAAGGCGCGTACCCGGGGGTTCATCGCGAGCACAGCGCCACCGGCCACGACGGCGGCGCTACCGCCGAGGGTGGCCAACGCTCGACGACGGCCGGACGCACGGCGGGGTTCGTCGGCACCGTCCAGGTCGGGCAGTTCGCCGCCGGGCCGGGCCGGGTCCAGCGGCACGCCGTACCCGTCCGGGCCGATCCACTGCGGTCCGGGGCTCGGGGCCGGCCGCTGGCCCTGGTGAACGTAGGGCTCCGGTCGGTACGGATCGGTTCGTTGGGTCGGATCGCCCTGCCGGGGGTGTGGTTGCGGGTACCGGCGCCCGTCCCATCCGTGATCGTCCTGCCGTCGGTGTGGTGGCACCTGATGGTCGGCCATATACCGTTCCTGTTTTCTAACGTCGACGCACGACCGAGCCTCGGCCTGAGGTGCGGCGACTGATGTCCGAGGGGGTTGCCAGGGGAACGTAGTCACCGGCATCCGACCTAACAAGGCAGCCGTCCACGGCGCTCCCGCGCACTTAAGACGAGTTTCAACGCCGATGCCGGACCGCCGGCTACCGGCCAGTTGGCCACACACGCCGCGAGCAGGGGTATTTCCTCGGCGACAGCGCCCACCAGCGCCGATGCCACGCACGCGGGTACCCCGGGTCCGGTTCGGCGGCTTAGTAAAAATTAAGGTACCGGTAAGGAGCCGTTGTGACAGCTCGCCAGGGGCAAAGTAGCACCAGGAAGAGCGCGTGAGCCCGCTCCGCAGCGGGTATTCCGCCGCACCGTTGCTGAACGCGTGAGGGGAAGGCACATGCTCAGCAAAGAGGATCAACGCAGATTCGAGCAGATCACCCGCCACCTGCGGGAGAGCGATCCGGCGTTCTTCGCCCGGCTCGACAATCGGGCCCGGGGTCGCCACGGCCGCTGGCTGCTGTTGCTGACCGTGGTGCTCTGGGCGGCGCTGCCGGCGACCACCGTACTCGCCGGCCGGCTGGCCGGGGCGATCTTCGCGGTGGTGCTGGTGACGAACGCGGCGCTGATGTGGCGGTTCCGTCAACGTTGGCTGTGAGTGCCGGACCGTGCCGTCCAGGATCGAGCGACCGCACGGCGAGGCGGAAGCCGTTCGGTCCGGGACCGAACTCGACCAGGAGCGCTAGTCGCCGAGCTGGCGGTAGGCGTGACGCAGACGTTCGACGAGTCCCGGTCCACCGATGGCCGGCGCGGGCGCGCCCAGTTGTCGTAACAGCAGATCCGGCCGGGCGGTCAGGCTCGGCGGACGGTCCGGCAGCGGCACGGGCGGCATCCAGAACCGGTCCACCGTCTCGGCCAGCGGCGTGACGGGCAGGTCGGCGAGCGCCCGGAGGGCACCGGCGGCGGGCACGTCGACCTCGTGGAGCCCGGTCCGTCCGCCGCGGGCGTCCGCCGGCACGGCGTCCCGGCCGGTGTCGGCCGGCCCGATGTCCGTCGGCGCCTGGTCCTCGACGCGCAGTCGCCGCAGCCGGGCGAGCAGGTCCGCCCGGCTGCGACCACGCCAGTGCAGCAGGGTGAACGGGTCCGCGTCGAACGCCTCGGCGAGCAGGTAGAAGGTGGCGGCGAGGTGTTTGCAGGGCACCGCGACGTCCGGACACGAACACCGCTGGTCCAGTTCGCCGATCGCCGCCGGAAACAGCGGGGCCTCGGCCGCGATGAACAGTTCCTCCAGTTCGGCCGGTAGGTCACCGGCGAGCAGCCGGGCGCTGAAGAACGCCTGGGCGGCGAGTTCCCGCTCGAGCCGGTCCCACAGCCGGGCCGGAAAGGGCGGCAGCGCGACACTCACCTGGTACGGCTCGGCGCGCGAACCCTGCACCACCGCGGTCACCACGCCCGGCCCGACGTCGAGCCGGAGCACCTGGCCGGCGCGGGCGTACGACCTGCCCCGGGTCAGCCGGGTGCCGAGCGCGAACGATTCCAGCACCTCCAGGAAGCGGCGGGACCACCAGGAGACCCCGATCGCGCCCCGGGTGCTACGGGCCCGCAGGCCGCCGTCGACCCGGCGCGGCGGGCCGTAGTCGGCGAACCTGCCGCCGTCGTCGGCGCTCACTCGGCCACCGCCCCCGCCTCCAGGGCGAACAGGTCACGAAGCTGGGCGGTGGACAGCTCGGTGACCCACTGCTCGCCGGTGCCGACCACCGAGGCGGCCAGGCCACGCTTGTCGGCGATCAGCGCGGCGACCTTCTCCTCCACCGTGCCGGCGCAGACGAACTTGCGGACCTGCACCCGGCGCCGCTGTCCGATTCGGAATGCCCGGTCGGTGGCCTGGTCCTCCACCGCCGGGTTCCACCACCGGTCGACGTGCACCACGTGGTTGGCGGCGGTGAGCGTCAGCCCGGTCCCGCCGGCCTTGAGCGACAGCACGAACAACGCCGGCCCGCCGGCGGACTGGAAGCGGGCCACCATCGCGTCCCGGTCGGCCTTGCCGACCCCGCCGTGCAGGAACAGCACCTCCCGACCGAACCGGGCCGACAGATGCCCGCGCAGCATCCCACCGAACTCCGCGTACTGGGTGAACAACAGGGCCTTCTCCCCCGCCGCCAGGACCTCGTCGAGGATCTCCTCCAACCGGGCCAGCTTGCCCGACCGACCGTCGAGGGGCGAGCCGTCGCGGAGCAACTGCGCGGGATGGTTGCAGACCTGCTTGAGGCGGGTCATGGTGGCCAGCACCAGCCCGCGCCGCTCGATGCCGGTACTGGCTTCGATCCGGGCCAGCATGTCGTCGACGACCGCCCGGTACAACGCCGCCTGCTCCGTGGTCAGGTTGCAGAAGACCTCCATCTCCAGCTTCTCCGGCAGATCCGAGATGATCGACGAGTCGGTCTTGAGCCGACGCAGCACGAACGGGCCGGTGATCCGGCGGAGCCGTTCGGCGGTCTCGGTGTCCCCGTGCCGCTCGATCGGCTCGGCGAACCGTTTGCGGAACGTCGCCGCCGGGCCCAGCAGGCCCGGGTTGGCGAACTGCATGATGGACCACAGGTCCGCCAGCCGGTTCTCCACCGGCGTGCCGGTGACCGCGATGCGGTGCCGGGCGGGCAGTGCGCGGACCGCTTCCGCCTGGCGGGTGGCGGCGTTCTTGATGGCCTGGGCCTCGTCCACCACCAGCCGGTGCCAGTCGACGCCGGCCAGATCCGCGGCGTCCCGGGCGGCCACCGAGTACGTGGTGAGCACCAGGTCCGCGTCGTGCACGGTGGCGGTGAACTCGGCGCCGCGGGCCCGCTGGGCGCCGTGGTGCACGTGTACCCGCTTGTCCGGGGTGAACCGGGCGGCCTCCCGCTGCCAGTTGCCGACCAGCGACATCGGACAGATCAGCAGGGTCGGACCGGCCTGCGGCGGGTCGGCGGCCAACAACGCCAGCAGTTGCACCGTCTTGCCCAGTCCCATGTCGTCGGCGAGCACCCCACCGAGCCCCAGCGACTGGAGGAACGCCAGCCAGGCCAACCCCCGCCGTTGGTACGGCCGCAGCGTGCCCTGGAAGGACGGCGGCTCGTCCAACGGGGCGAGCCGGCGGTCCACGGCACCGGCGAGCAGGTCGCCGAGCGCGCCGTCGGCGCTCACCTCCAGCACCGGCAACGCGTCCGGTTGTTCGGCGTCGGACAGGCCGAGCCGCAGCAGGTCGGCCACGGTCAGCTCGCCGGTGGACCGCAGCAGACGCAGGCCGGCGGCGAGCCGCTTCGGGTCCAGCTCGACCCAGCGCCCCCGCAGCCGTACCAGGGGGGTCTTCAGCTCCGCCAGCCGGGTCAGTTCGTCGGAGGTCAACGGCTCGTCGCCGAGGGCCAGCTCCCAGCGGTAGTCGACCAGGGCGTCCAGTCCCACCCGGTCGTCCGGGCCGCTCACCGCGCCGGGCGCGCTGCGGGAGCGGGCCCGCAGCCGGGCACCGAGCCGCGAGGCGGGGCGCCGCCACCAGGACGGCAGCAGCACCGTGAAGCCCGCGGCGTGCAGCGTCGGCGCGCCCTCGCGCAGGAACCGGTGCGCCCCCTCGGTGTCCAGCTCCAGCCCCTCCGGTCGGGCGGTGCGCAGCGCCTCGTCCAGTTCCGGCCACAGCCGGCTGGCCCGGCCGAGCTCGGCGAGCAGGATCTCCTGTGGATGGTCGCCGGCCACGGTCACACCGTCACCACGCCACACCTGCCCGGCGTCGACGTGCAGCCCCGGCTCGTCGGTGGCGCGCAGTCCGAACTCGATCCGCCACGGGCCGGTGGTGGCGACGACGGCACCGGGGTCGGCCGGCACCACCGTCACCGGTCCGGTCAGCTCGTCGGCCGCCGGCTCGACCAGCCGGAAGCTGGCCCGCACCGTGCCACCGGCGGCGTCGCGCTGCCACTGGTCCAGCTCGCTGCGCAACGTGCGCAGCGCCGCCACCTCGGCGGTGAACCCGCGCCGGGGCCCGGTCAACGCGCCCAGCCAGGCCGCCACGGCACCGTTCGGTCGCGTCCCCCGGGCCAGCGTCATCGGTGGCAGGACGGCGCGTACGGCCGCGTCGGTGAGCGCGTCGAGCGCGTCGGCGACCAGCAGCCCGGGCACCTCCACCGACCCGTCAGACGGGCCGGACCCCCGGGTCGCGGGCAGTTCCGCCTCGACCACGGCTCGGGCGGCGGGGGGCAGGGCCAACGCCAGTGACCGGGCCCAGGCGGCGTCCGTGCCGGTCAGCAACGGCCGCCACACCGCCCGGGCGGAGCCCTCGGCGGCCGAGGGCTGGTCGGCGGCCGGGGCCGGATCGGCGAGGCTGGGCAGGACCCGGCCGCGCGTGGCCAGGTCGGTGGCGAAGTCGGCCAGCTCGGCGAGGTGGCGCAGGCTCGCGCCGGGGGCGGCGGCCAGCTTCTCGACGGTACGCAGCAACGACAGCGCGGCGTCAGGGGCGTACGCCAGCACCGGGACCTGCCACCCGGCGAGGGTGACCGGACCGCGCACCGGTGCCAGCTCGGTGGTGCGGACCAGTTCCGGCGAGTCCAGCGGCGAGCCGGCGCGGGTGGGCAGGCGCAGCAGCGCCGTGCCGAGGTCGTCCGGTTCGGCGGCGTCGGCCAGCAGCGCGACGAGTGCGCCGGGCCCGGCGGCGAACGGGTGGGGGCGGGCCCGTGGTGCCCGGCCGGGGCGGCGCGGGGCCTCCGGTGGCAGGGTGCTGTCCTCGGCCCAGACTGCGAGCCCCCGCCCGGGCAGCCACATCCCATGGACGACCAGCACGCACTCCCCCTCGGACCGGACGGGCCCGCGCTACCGCGGCGGCGACCCGGGGCCAGGATAGGCGGCACCGACCGGCTAGCGTCGGCGCCATGTGCGACCTCCTGGTGATCGGCGGCCTCGGCGTCGACGTGCGGGTGCGGGTTCCCCGGCTGCCGCTGCCGGTGGTCGACTCGGTCACCGTCGACCCGATCGAGCTGCGGGTCGGCAACACCGGATCCGGGGTGGCGCTCGCCGCAGACGCGCTGGGGCTACGGGTGACGGTGGTCGACACGGTGGGCGTGGACCCGGCCGGCACCGTCGTGCGGGCCGCGCTGGCCGGTACCGGCGTGCGGACGGTGCTGGCCGACGACCCGGCGGGTACCCGGCGGTCGGTGAACCTGGTCGACCCCGGCGGGCGGCGGATGTCGCTGTACGACCCCCGGGACTCCGACGGTCCACCCCCGTTCACCGCGGCCCGGGTGGCGGAGCTGATCCAGGACGCCACCCACGTCCATTTGTCGATCATGGGATGGGTGCGGGAACTGCTGCCCGACCTCGCAAACCTGCTCAGCGAGGGGGTGGGCAGCTCGACCGACCTGCACGACTGGGACGGGCACAATCCGTACCACCGGCCCTTCGCCGAGGTCGCCGAGCTGGTGCTGGTCAGCGGTGCGGCGCTCGACGACCGGGCGGCGGCCGTGGTCGGCACGCTGGCGCCGCGCCCGGTGCTGGTGACCCGGGGCGCCGACGGCGCCGACCTGCACGTGGGCGGCGACGTGCGGCGGATCCCGGCGGCCGTGCCGCCCGGCCCGGTGATCGACACCAACGGCGCCGGGGACGCCTTCGCGGCGGGGATCATCGCGGCCCGGTCGCGCGGCGCGACCTGGGCGGAGGCGGCCGGGTACGCGTCCCGGGTCGCCGCCGCGGCCTGCACTTACGACGGCATGGAGTACCCACCGGGCCTGCTGCCCCGCGACTGACCGACCGGAGTCCACCGCCGCGGGTCGTGCTTGACAACCCGATTGGTAAGTCGTAGCTTACCGTTCGTGGCTACTTACCAACCCGACGGAGGCTGGGACGCCCTGGGCGACCCCACCCGTCGCGCCATCGTCGCGTGCCTGGCGGAACAGCCACGTGCCGTCGGCGAACTCGCCCGGGAACTACCGATCAGTCGACCCGCGGTGTCCCAGCACCTGAAGGTGCTCAAGGACGCCGGGCTGGTCGTCGACCGGCAGGTCGGCACCCGGCGGGTCTACCGGCTCAACCCGGCAGGCGTGGCCGCCCTACGCGACCAACTGGACACGTTCTGGCACCGGGCGCTGGACGGCTACCAGGACGTCGTCGAACAGCAGACCACCGAGGAGGACTCATGACCCAGGCAGCGGATGTGGTGGTGCGCCGCCAGATCATCGTGAACGCGCCCGTCGAACGGGCGTTCGCCACGTTCACCGAACGCTTCGGCGACTTCAAGCCACGGGAGCACAACCTGCTGGGCATCGAGATCAGCGAGACCGTGTTCGAGCCGAGGGTCGGTGGCCACATCTATGACCGTGGCGTCGATGGCACCGAGTGCCGCTGGGCGCGGGTGCTCGCCTACGACCCACCGGACCGGGTCGTGTTCAGCTGGGACATCAGCCCCCGGTGGCGGATCGAGACCGAGCCCGACAACACCAGCGAGGTCGAGGTGCGGTTCGTCGCCGAGACCCCGCACCGCACCCGGGTGGAACTGGAGCACCGCCACCTCGACCGGCACGGCCCCGGCTGGGAGGCCGTCCGGGACGGCGTCGCGGAGGACGGTGGATGGCCGCTCTACCTGGACCGCTACGCCGCCCTGTGCACCGCGCCCGACTGACGGCGGGATCATCGCGCTTCGCCCTGCGGGTCGGCGACGGTCGGGGCAGGATGGGCGCATGGCATCCACGGTTGAGATCCCGCTGGTGGGCGGCACGGCCGACGGTGAGCACGTCACCGTCGAGCTGGACCCGAACGGCCGGCCCCCACTGACCCACCATCACCTGGGGCCGCAGGGGCTGGCGGCGGCGGAGATCTACGAGTTGGAGTCCGTCGACACCGACCGGCAGCAGTGGCGCTACTGCTGGCGGGGGCCGGCGGTCTGACCCGACCCCGTGCGGTCAGGCGCCGACCTCGACCAGGGACCGGTTGCGCAGGCTCTCCAGCACCGCCCGGGTGACCTGGGAGGTGCCCCTGGCCTCGTCGCACACCCGCGCCACCCGCTGGGCGGTGACCTCGGCCCGCTGCTCGCGTTCGTCCCACAACTGGTCCACCTCGGCCAGCAGTGGGCCCTCCACCTCGCGTTCCACGCCACGCAACGCCGGCACCCCGAGTCGCTGCGCGAGGTCGAAGACCTTGCCGGCGTACGGCAGGGGCAGGAACGGGGTGCCCATCATCGCCGCGAAGATCAGGAAGTGCAGGCGCATACCGACCGCGAGGTCGAAGTGCTTCATCAGCCCGAGGATCTGCTGCGGTGAATAGGTGCCGTGCAGGATCCGCCCCCGCTCGGCGGCGATCATGTGCGACAGCACGCCGTGCGAGTGCCGGATGTCGTCGCGTTCCATCGGCACGAACAGCACGTGCGCGTCGATCCGGTGCACCAGGAAGTCACCGATCTGGGCCAGCAGCCGGTGGTATCCGTCCACGTCCAGCCGTTCCGCGGCCCGGCCCGGTTCCCGCACGCTCATCCCGACCAGCCGTTTGCCGGCCGGCACGCCCTCCTCGCGGAGGAACTGCGCGGGGAAGTCCTCCGGCTCCAGCAGGAACGCCGGATCGCCGGTGACGGTGATCGGGTTGAGCAGGCCGGCCTCCTCCAGCACCATCCGCGACTCCTGGTCACGTACGGTCACCTGGACCGCGCTGGCCAGCGTCTCCCGGACCATGCCGGTGTCCACCATCTCGTTGAGCGGCCCGACGCCGACGGCGTACGTCAGCAGCGGCAGGCCCCGCTCCTGCGCCACCCGGACCACCCGCAGGTAGCGGCGTGCCTCCTTGTCGTAGAGGATGCCGCCGCCGCCCAGGATGAGCAGGTCGAGCTGGGACAGCACGAGGGCCGAGTCGGTCCGGCTGACCCCCTCCCACGGCACCGCCTCCACGTCCGGGTGGGCGACGGCGGTGTGCGCGGGATTCCGTGAGAACACGATGATCCGCGCGTGCGGCTCCTGCTGACGCAGATCGGTCAGCAGACCGGTGAGGATCGCCTCGTCGCCCAGGTTGCGCCCACCGTACGAGCCGAGCACGCCGATGGTCAGTCCGGCACGCGTCATCCGTCGCTCCTCCCCAGGTGCGTCCGTTCGAGGTTTCCCGCTGCGCAGGTGAACAGTCCTCGCGGTCTGCTCGGCGGCGGTGCGGTTGACGAATGGGGTGCGGCCGGCACCGGGGCCGACCGGACAGACTGCGACATTCCGCGCGGGGCCGCTGTCGACAAGTTGACTACCTCCGGCGACGACCGGTCGCGGCGCGCGTCAGGCGGTCACACATTAGCTCGATGGGGTGACAGAGCGTGGTTGACCCTGGTTGACGGCTTTGCGAGGGTGTCGACCGGATCCCGCACCCCGAGCGGCTGATCCACGCGGCGGCCGGGGCACGACTGGGGCTGCACCCTGCCCGCCGTCACAGCCCCCGCAGCCCCGAGCGGAGAACTCGATGTCGTCAGGTAGCACCCTGCCCCGCACCGGACTCGACGTGGTCACCATCGGCGGCACCGCTGGTGTCGGCGTCGTGCAACTGTCGTTGCCGCTCGTCATCGCCGCTGTCGGTGTGCTGATGGTGGTCACCGGTGCCTGCATGATCCGGTTGACGTTCCGACGCGGACGGCCGATCGGCGGATGAGCGCGCGCATCGGACCCCGACGGGTGCTGCTCGCGGCGGCGGTCGTGCTGGCCGCCGCGGCAGTGTGGGCGATACACCACGTGTTCGCGGTCTCGGGCGCTCTCGACGGCGCCGGGCACCGCTTCACCTACGTGTACGCGGGCATGTTCCTGTTGCTGTTGTGGCAGATCGGCGGCGCCTACCTGGAGCGGCCGGCGACGGCGACCGGCCAGGCCCGCGAGTATCTCGACGGGTTGCGGGTGGTGGCGATCGTCCCCGTCTACAACGAGGACCCGGCGGCACTGCGTGCCTGCCTCGAATCCATGGTCAGGCAGACCCGCACCCCTGACGTCATCTACGTCGTGGACGACGGTTCGACCGACACCGGCGGGTACGAGACCGTGAAGCGGTGGTTTCTCGCCACCGCCCCCGGGCACGGGATCGCGGTGTCGTGGCATGTCCAGGCCAACGCCGGCAAGCGGCACGCGCAGGCCGTGGCCGTCCGCGCCACCCGCGACGCGGACATCTACTGGACGGTCGACTCGGACACGGTCTCCGATCCGCGGGCGCTCGACGAACTGCTGCTGCCGTTCGCTGATCCTCGCGTGCAGTCGGTGGCCGGCGTGGTGATGGCCGCGAACGTGGGGTCGTCGTTCCTCGCGCGGATCACCGACCTGTGGTTTGTCACGGGTCAGCTCACCGACCGGTCGTCGTTGTCGGTGTTCGGAGCGGTGTGGGTCAACTCCGGGCCGATCGCCGCCTACCGGGCTGATGTCGTCCGGGACAACCTTGACGGCTACCTGACCGAGCGGTTCTTCGGCCGGAACGTGGCCTTCTCGGATGATTCCCTGTTGACGTTGTTCGCGATGGTCAGGGGGCGCACCGTGCAGCAGCCGACCGCGTTCGCGTTCGCGTTGATGCCGGACCGGTTCGGCCACCTGTGCCGCATGTACCTGCGGTGGATGCGGGGCAGTTTCATCCGCTCCTGGTGGCGGGTGCGGTACCTGCCGCTGCGGTCGTACGCCTGGTGGGCACATCTGCTGCGCTGGGCGTCGATGGTGGTCGCCACGGTGGTGTTCGTGACCGTCGTGTTCGTGTCCCCGGTGGTCGAACCGACCCTCACGGCACTGCCGTGGCTGTTGTCGGTGACCTTCATCGTGGGGTGGGCGCAGACGTTGCGCTATCTGACGGTCCGCCGGTCTGACGAATCGACCGGCCGCCGGGTGTGGACGTGGCTGTTGGCGCCGGTGGCGGTGGTGTTCGCGGCGGTGGTGTTGCGAGTGATCCGCTGGTACGGGGCAGTGACCTGCTGGCGGACCGGTTGGGGCACCCGGCAGCAGGTGGAGGTCGTGCTGGCGCGCTGACCGCCGTACGCGGGCCGGCGGTCGGCAACCTCACCCGGCCGACCGCCGGCCCGGACGCACGCCTCGCGCCCGGCAGTCCTCGCGAAGGAAACGCCTTGCCCGCTCGGGTGCCCGCCGGGCAGCGTGAACGCCATGCTGGCGCAGACGAGGAATCGGTTACGGTGGGCCCAGCTGCCCCCCGATGTCCGATCCGCCGTGGAGGAGATCCTCGGCGACCGGGTGGTCGAAGCGGTGTCGCAGCCCGGCGGATACTCCCCCGGCACCGCCGACCGGGTACGCACCGCCGGCGGTCGGCGCGCCTTCGTCAAGGCGGCCAGCCCGGCGCAGAACCCGGACACCCCGGACATGCACCGGGCCGAGGCGCGGATCACCGCCACGCTGCCCGAGTACGCCCCGACGCCCCGGTTGCTCGGCTGTCACGACGACGGCCACTGGGTGGCCCTGGTGCTCACCGACGTCGACGGGCGCCACCCCGTCACCCCGTGGCGCACCGACGAACTCGACGCGGTGCTGGACGCGCTGCACCGGATGGCGACGGCACTCACGCCCAGCCCGGTGCCGGAGGTACCGGGCATCGCCGAGCGGCTGGCCGACGAGTTCGCCGGCTGGCGGCGGATCGTCGACGACCCGCCACCGGAGATGAACCCGTGGGCCCGCGCCCATCTCGACGAACTCCGCTCCTGGGCGGACCGTGGCCTCGCGTTGCTGACCGGCGACACCCTGTGTCACGTGGATCTCCGCGCGGACAACCTGCTCGTCGACCGGACCGGCCGCGTCACCGTGGTCGACTGGCCCTGGGCGGCCCGCGGCCCGGCCTGGCTGGACACCGCGATGCTGCTGCTCGACGTACGCCTGCAGGGTGGGCACGACACCGAGGCCCTGCTGCGCCGCCGGCCGCTGACCGCCGCAGCCGACCCTGACGCGGTGACCGGCCTCTACGCCGGCCTGGCCGGCTTCCTCACCGACCGGGCCCGCCTGCCCCCGCCGCCGGGCATCCCCACCCTCCGCGAGTTCCAGCACGCGCAGGCCGAGGCCCTGCTCACCTGGCTGGCCGAGCGCGCCGACACCTGACGTCGGCCCCGCCTGACCCGCGCACCCCCGATCTTCGAGGCAGCAACATCCCCGAAACTGCCGCCTCCAAGCGAAAGCGACCCCGCAACATCCCCGAAACTGCCGCCTCCAAGCTGCGACGACACCGCAACATCCCTGATGGTGCTGCCCCGCGTCGCGGTGACCTGCCAGCGGGGGCGGGGTCGGGGGTGTCAGATGGGTGGGGTGGAGACGTGGGTGAGGAAGGGGAGGACCGCCGTGGGCAGGGCGGGCGAGTCGACGATGTCGTAGTGGGTGAGTCCAGGCAGGACGGCCAGTCGGGCAGCCGGCCGGTCGGTGCCGTCCCACCCGGCGTCCCGATGCCCGCCGCCGAGCAGCCCGAAGAACTCCACCATGTGTGCCGGGCGGACCGAATCGGCGTCGGCGAAGACGAGCATCGTCGGGGTGGTGATCGAGGCGACCTCCGGGGACCAGTCGTAGTCACGACGCAGCAGCTCACCGGTCCTGGTCCAGAGCAGTGGCCAGTCCTGGGGCCGGGGCGCCACGCGACGGTACAGCTGCTCCGGCGGGGTGCCGCGCATCCGTTCGGCGGCCGCCTCGTCGGGCTCGGGCATGCCGGCGAGCACCTCGGGAAACCAGCCCTGCCGCCGACACGGCGCGGAGACCACCACCAGACGACGGAGCAACTGCCGGTGCTGCACCGCCATCCGCAGCGCGACCCCACCGCCGAGGGAGAAACCGAGCACCTCGGCCTCGGCCAGGCCGAGGTGCACGATCAGCGCCGCCACGTCGTCGGCCATCGACTCGTACCGCAGTGGGCGTCCGGTGTCCGGGGTGCGGCCGTGACCGGGCAGGTCGACGCTGACCACCAGGCGACGACGCGCCAGCGCCGGCCGGATCGCGGCGAAGGCCTCCCCCGTGCCGAACCCGCCGTGCAGCAGCACCAGCGGCCGACCGCCGCCGTGCGTCTCGTACCAGAATCGGACGCCGCTCACCTCGGCGACAGCCACCCGAAGCCCCTTCCCATCAGGTTGAGGCCGGTCGGTACCAGCCGCAGCTGAGCAGGTGTAAGGGGGTTGGTGGGCGCGGCAGGTTTCGAACCTGCGACCCCTCGCTTGTAAGGCGAGTGCTCTCCCACTGAGCTACGCGCCCGGGACGCCGTACGGCGGGCCGGCGGTTGGCAAGCTTACCCTGCCACCCGCCGGCCCGGACGGACGCCTCGCACCCGACGGGTCGGGTCAGGCCACCGCTTCCGCCAGGGCCTTGCGCCAGCTTTGCTGATCGCGTGCCTCGCCAGGCGGGTTCATCTCGGCGAAGCGGACCACGCCGGCCCGGTCGATGACGAAGGTGCCGCGGTTGGCGATGCCGGCGACGTCGTTGAAGACGCCGTACGCCTGGGCGACCGCGCCGTGCGGCCAGAAGTCCGACAGCAGCGGGAACTCGTAGCCCTCCCGCTCCGCCCAGATCTTGTGGGCGTACACCGAGTCGACGCTGACGGTCAGCACCTGGATCTCGTCGTTGACGTACTCGTCGAGGTTGTCCCGCACCTCGGTCAGCTCACCCTGGCACACGCCGGTGAACGCCAGCGGGTAGAAGACCAGCAGGACGGTGCGTCGGCCGCCGAAGTCGGAGAGCCGGACCTGCTGGTTGTTCTGGTCCTTCAACACGAAGTCGGGCGCCTCGACGCCAACCTCGATGGGCATGCGAACTCCTCGGGTGGGTTCGGGACAACCTCGGTCGCCCGCCGCGGGTCGGGTTACTTCTTGCCCTTGGCGCCGCGACGCAGCACGAGTCGGGCACCGCTCCAGTCCTTGCCGGCGTTGACCGTGGAGGTCTGCTGGAGGCCGGCGGTGGGTGCGGACTCGGCGATCTCGCTCGGCTCGACGTGGCCCTCGCGGCCGGCCTTGGGCGTCAGCAGCCACACGACCCCGTTGTCGGCCAGCGGGCCGAGGGCGTCGACGAGCAACTCGAAGAGATCACCGTCGCCGTCCCGGTACCAGACCAGCACCGCGTCGACGACCTCGTCGGTGTCCTCGTCGACCAGATCTCCACAACGGTCGGTCAGGGCGTCCCGGAGATCGGAGTCGACGTCGTCGTCGTAGCCCATCTCCATGACGACCATCCCCGGCTCGATGCCGAACCGGTCCGCCAGGCTGCGTACCCCGTCAGCAGCCTGACCAGCGGTCGCGCTCACTGTCGCGTGCCTCCTCATCTCGTCCGAGCCGGCGTCTGCTCGACGCCGTCAGGCAAAGTCCACACAGTTGTGCCCTCCTGCGCAAGTGGCGCACCGGGTGGAACGAAATTTACCGTGCCAGCAGCGTACGGGCACCCTGGGTGATGGCCTCCTCGGACACCAGGACCTGCCGGGCGGCCGGACCCAGGGGGACGAAAGAGTCAACCGCCGCCACCCGGCGCGCCGCCCCGACATATCCGGCATCCACCAACGCGGCGATCACTCCCTCGCCGACTCCACCGGACCGGCGGGTCTCGTCCACCACCAGCACCCGACCGGTCGCGGCGGCCTCCCGGATGAGGTCGGCCACCGGCAGCGGCGCGAGCCAGCGCAGATCCACGACCCGGGTGCCGACGCCCTCGTCGGCCAGCACCGAGGCGGCCCGCAGCGCCATCCGTACGCCGTTGCCGAAGGTGACGATGGTGACGTCCTCGGCCGAACCGACGCCGTACACCCGGGCCCGCCCCACCGGGACGTGACCACCGGCCCAGGCGGCCGGCTCGGCGTAGGGGGCGAGCCACTCGCCGTCACCGTCGGTGTAGAGATCGCGGGTGTGGTAGAGGGCGATCGGCTCCAGGAACACGCAGACGCTGCCGTCCACCGCCGCGCTGGCCAGGCAGGTCCGCAGCATCGCCGCCGCGTCGTCCGGCCGGGCCGGCACGGCGATCACCAGGCCCGGCACGTCCCGCAGTACGGCCACCGAGTTGTCGTTGTGGAAGTGCCCGCCGAAGCCCTCCTGGTACGCCAGCCCGGCCACCCGCACCACCATCGGGTTGCGCCACGCCCCCTGTGAGAAGAACCGCATGGTCGCCGCCTCGCCCCGCAGCTGGTCCTCGGCGTTGTGCAGATACGCCAGGTACTGGATCTCCGGCACCGGCAGCATCCCGGCCAGGCCCGCGCCGAGACCGAGGCCGAGGATGGAGGTCTCGTCGAGCAGCGTGTCGAACACCCGGGCGGCACCGAACCGGTCACGCAACCCCTTGGTCACCCCGTAGACCCCACCCTTGGCGGCGACGTCCTCGCCGAAGACCGCCATCTGCGGATGACTGAGCAGCCCGTCGGTGAGCGCCGCGTTGATGCTCTGCGCGAGGGTGAGCGGCCCGGCGAGTTCCGGCGGCTTGCCGCCGAACGCCTCGGCCCGCGCCCCGGCGTCCGGGCCGGCGGCGCGGGCACCCGCGTCCGCGACCGCCAGGGCCACCCGGACCGGGCGGCGCGGTGCCAGTGGGGCGATCACCTCTGCGGCGTCGGCCAGCTTCGGTTCGTCGAGCACCTCCTCGGCGATCCGGCGGACCTGCCAGCCGATCTCGTCGTAGCGGTCCAGCAGTTCCGCTCCGCTGGCCAGTCCGGCGTCGACCAGCCGCCGCGCGGTGGCCACCACCGGATCCCGGGCCACGTCGGCGGCGATCTCCGCGGCGGGGCGGTACGCGCTCTCGGCGTCCGCGCCGGCGTGGCCCATCAGCCGGACCGTGGTCAGGTGCAGCACGGCCGGGCGTCGGTGCCGGCGTACCCAGGCCGCCGCCTCGGCCGCCACCGCGTAGGTGCCGACCAGGTCGGTGCCGTCGGCGGCGAAGTACCGGATGCCGGGTTTGGACCGCAGGGCCGTCGCCACCCATCCCTGCGGCGACCGGACGCTGATGCCCAGCCCGTTGTCCTCGCAGACGAAGAGCACCGGGATGCGCAGCCCGGTGTGGTCGTACCAGCCGGCGGTGTTGAACGCGGCCGTGGCGCTGGCGTGGTTGATCGAGGCGTCGCCGAACGAACAGACCACGATGGCGTCGGCCGCCCAGGGCGTCGGTTCGGGCTCCGCACCGGTTCGGTTCGCTTCCCCCCTCGCGTCGAGCCGGCGCAGTCGCTCGACCGCGAGACCCATCCCGACCGCCCGGGGCAGGTGCGAGGCGATGGTGGAGGTCGTCGGGACCACCGCGAGATCGGCACGACCGAACACCTTGTGCCGGCCACCGGCGATCGGTTCCTGGCTGGAGGCCACCATGCCGCGCAGGACGTCCCGGGCCGCCTCGGCGTACGCCCGGGGTACCGGCCGCTTGACCACCGCCATCCGGACGCTGCCGGGTCCGACGCTGTCGCCCGGCCCGGAGACCGGCACGGTCAGGGTGGCGGGCCTGGAGTCGGCCAGCGGCACTGCCGCCGGTCGGTCTGCGGGCGCGGCTGCCCTGCCCGCCGGATCGACGGCGGGGTCGTCGGCGGTCGCGTCCGTCCGGTCGATCGCCGCGTCGGACCCGTCGTCGGGCGCGCCCGCACCGCCCGGCGGGTTGGTTTCCGCCGCGTCGGGCCGGTCACCGGGTGCGCTCGCACCGCTCGGCGAGTCGGTTTCCGCCGTGACCGGACCGATCACCGGCTGGTCCGGCGCACCGGCGATCTGTGGTTCGCCGGTCCCCGCCTGGTCCGGCACGGCGGACTGCCGGCCGGAGGCGTCGACCTCGACGGGCTGGCCAGCCTCCGCCGCCTCCGTGGCCGGACCGTCGGCGGCGGTCGCCACGGTCTCGGCCGGCGACAGTGTCGGCGGCACGACCGGCGTGGGGGACACTGCCGGCGTGGGAGACACTGCCGGCGTGGAAGACACTGCCTGGGTGGGAGACACCGCCGGTGTGGGCGGCGCGGCCGGGTCGGCCTGGGCGGCGCGGACGCAGTAGAAGGCGCCGGAGCGGTAGTGCAGCAGAGCCGGATCCGTGGACCGCAGGGCCGCCGCCACCGCGGCGTTGCCCTCGTGACCGGCGGAGCCGATGGTGTAGTAGCCCTCGCCGAAGCTGCGCAGCCAGCGGGCGGCCAGGTCGAGTTGCCGGCTGGTGACCTGGGCGTCGAAGAGGTCCAGGAGTTGGGTACCGGTCAGCGCGCTGCCCTCGGCCACCGGGCGCGCCGGGTCGCCACGATGCGGCGGTGTGGCGAGGGCGGCCAGGCTCTCCCGGAACCGGTCGTCGAGATCCTGCGGGGTGGTCACGTCCGACAGCATTACCGACCGGGGCACGCATCGCACAGTCGAGTGCGTTTCACGCCCGCCCGGTCGGGCCGCAGTCCTCGGGACAGCCGCCGTCGGAGACCTTCCACACCAGCTCACGCAGCGCGGCGAGTTCCTCGTTGTCGAGCGCGGTCAGCAGCCGCGAGTCGGAGAGCACGAGATGGACCCGATCACGCATCCGCCGCCCGGCGTCGGTCACCACGAGCGTCTTCTGCCGCCGGTCGGTCGGGTCGACCCGGCGCTCCACCAGCCCGGCCTGCTCCAGCTTGTCGACCAGGGCGGTGACGTTGGACCGGTCGCAGCGCAGCTGCTCGGCCAGGTCGCGGGCGGGCAGCGGACGGTCCGGGTCGAGTTGGTACAGGGCGCGGGCCACGGCCGGGGTCAGGCCCAGCGCGGCGATGTCGAGATCCTGGTGGTGCCGCAGGGCGGCGGCGACGTGCATGATCCGGCGTACCGCGTCACCGGCCAGCCCGGCGCGGTCGCCCGGTTCCGGGCCGACCGGGGCGATGATCGGCCGTGACATGGTCACATCCTAGGTCGGCGGACCCTCGCCGACCTCGTCCGATCGGTGTCGGGCGGCCGGAAGGTTCGCCGGATCTGCCGCGCTCGGCCCTTGTTCGGGCAATAGCGGCGGGAAAGGGTTCTTTCTTTCACCCCCGATTCATCGACGGAAGCGAGTCTCCCCGTGGACCACGTACCGACCTGGGGAGGCAATCGTGTCGTTGTCCCGACGTACCATCCTGCTCTCCGGCCTGGCGGCGGGCGCGGCCGGTGCCACCGGAATCGCCGGTGGCACGCTGCCCGCGAGCGCGGCGCCGGCGCCGTCCCGGCCGCCCGGGAGAGCCCTGGCCTACCCGTTCACGCTCGGTGTCGCCTCCGGTGACCCGGACCACGAGGGTTTCGTGCTCTGGACCCGGCTGGCACCGCAGCCGCTGGCCGAGGACGGTCTCGGCGGCATGCCCGACCGCATGGTGCCGGTCTTCTGGGAACTCGCCGCCGACGAGCGGTTCCGGCACGTCGTGCGGCGGGGAGTCGTCGACGCGCACGCGGCGAGGGCGCACAGCGTGCACGTCGAACTCACCGGCCTGCTGCCCGGCCGGGAGTACTTCTACCGGTTCCGGGTGCAGCGGCACCTGTCGCCGGTCGGGCGGACCCGCACCGCACCCGCACCGTGGAGCCTGCCCGCGACGCTCGCCATGGCGTTCGCCTCCTGCTCGCAGTACGAGCACGGGTACTTCACCGCGTACCGGCGGCTGGCCGAGACCGAACCGGACCTCGTCCTGCACCTGGGCGACTACCAGTACGAGTACGCCCGGGACACCTACACCGCACCCGGTGGGAACCCGCGCGACCACGAGGGTCCGGAGACCCGCACGCTCGCGAACTACCGGCAGCGGCACGCCCAGTACAAGACCGACCCGGATCTTCAGGCGGCCCACGCCGTCGCGCCGTGGGCGGTGGTCTTCGACGACCACGAGGTGGAGAACAACTGGGCCGACGACGTGCCGGAGGCACCCGACCCGGAGTTCCCGGCCCGGCGGGCGGCCGCCTTCCGCGCGTACTACGAGAACATGCCGCTACGCCGCACCTCGCTGCCGCGCGGCGTCGACATGCAGCTCTACCGGCGGCTGCGCTGGGGCCGGCTGGCCACCTTCCACCTGCTCGACACCCGGCAGTACCGCGACGACCAGGCCTGCGGTGACGGCTACCAGTCGTGCCCGGAGGCGGCCGAGCCGAGCCGCTCCATCCTCGGCGAGCGGCAGGAGGCGTGGCTGCTGGACGGGTTCCGCCGCTCCTCGGCCCGCTGGGACCTCCTCGCCCAGCAGGTCTTCTTCGCCCAGCGGGACCGCGACTCCGGACCGCTCACGGTGACCAGCATGGACGCCTGGGACGGCTACCTCGCCTCGCGGGACCGGATCACCCGGGGCTGGCTGGCGGCCGGGGTACGCAACCCGGTCGTGCTCACCGGCGACGTGCACGCGCACTGGGCCAGCGACCTGAAGCTCGACTACGCCGATCCGATCTCACGCACCGTCGGCAGCGAGCTGGTGTGCTCCTCGATCACCTCGGGTGGCGACGGGGCGGACTCGGCGACCGGCACGCACCCGTGGCTGGCCTGGAATCCCCACCTGCGCTTCCACAACAACCTGCGGGGTTACGTCCGGACCACGCTGACCAGGGAACAGCTCACCGCCGACTTCGACGTGCTGCCGTTCGTGAGCAGCCCGGGTGCCCCGGCCCGGACCCGCGCCCGGTTCGTCATCGAGGACCGTGTCCCGGGGCTGCACCTGACCCGGGACGACCCGCCGGCCGCCGCGAGGGCCGCCGGTGCGGACGTCGACGCCGGGCAACGCACCGTGGAGAGCGAGACCCGTCGGCCCTGACCGGTGTCCGGCGGGAACGCCGCAGCTCCGCGACCGCGCCGTCTCCCCCGGGGGAGACGGCGCGGTCCTGCCGGGGACACCGCGGGTGGCGTCAGCCGGAGAGAAAGGAGAACCGGACCTGCCGGGTGGGGTTGTCACCGTTGGTGTCGACCAGGCAGATCGACTGCCAGGTGCCCAGGGCCAGCCGCCCACCGAGCACCGGCAGCGTCGCGTACGGGGCGACGAAGGCGGGCAGGACGTGATCGCGACCGTGTCCCGGTGAGCCGTGCCGGTGCCGCCACCGCTCGTCGGTCGGCAGCACGGCGTCCAGCGCGGTGAGCAGGTCGTCGTCCGAGCCCGCCCCGGTCTCGATGATGGCCACGCCGGCGGTGGCGTGCGGCACGAAGACGTGCAGCAGCCCGTCGCCACAGCCGGCGACGAACTGCTCGGCCTCGGCGGTGATGTCCCGGACGGTCGGCCGGGAACCGGTCCGGACGGTGATCAGTTCGCTGCGCACACCCGCATTCTTCCGCACCGGACGACGGCCCGCCGCGACCGCCTTGGGACGGCAAAGTTACTGGTTGGTACCTGTGTCGAGCGTCGCCCTTAGGCCGGGTGGACGTGACGGCGAGTGCCACGACGGGGCAGGATGGCGCTAGAGACCTATCCCACACACAACCGAGGGAACGCCTGTGGCTACGGAACGCAAGCGCCCGGTGATCACGGCCGGCCTGCCGAGCCAGCTTCCGGACATCGACCCCGAAGAAACCAGCGAGTGGGTCGAGTCGCTCGACGGTGTCATTGGCGACCGTGGCACCAAGCGAGCCCGCTACGTCATGCTGCGGCTGCTGGAGCGCGCCCGGGAGCGTCAGGTCGGCGTGCCGTCGCTGACCACCACCGACTACATCA
Source organism: Micromonospora palythoicola (assembly GCF_036689795.1). NCBI lineage: Bacteria > Bacillati > Actinomycetota > Actinomycetes > Micromonosporales > Micromonosporaceae > Micromonospora > Micromonospora palythoicola. Next base: position 93,396 of record NZ_JBAGKI010000009.1, read on the forward strand.
ACACCATTCCGCCGGAGCGTGAACCGTGGTTCCCCGGCGACGAGCACGTCGAGCGCCGGATCCGGGCGTACGTGCGGTGGAACGCGGCGATGCTGGTGCACCGCGCGCAGCGGCCGGAGATCGGCGTCGGTGGCCACATCTCGACCTACGCCAGCTCGGCCTCGCTCTACGAGGTCGGCTTCAACCACTTCTTCCGGGGCAAGGACCACCCTGGCGGCGGCGACCACATCTTCTACCAGGGGCACGCCTCCCCCGGCATGTACGCGCGGGCGTACCTGGAGGGCCGGCTCAGCGAGAATCAGCTCGACGGCTTCCGGCAGGAGCTGTCCCACCCCGGCGGCGGCCTCCCCTCCTACCCGCACCCCCGGCTGATGCCGGACTTCTGGGAGTTCCCCACGGTCTCCATGGGTCTGGGCGGCCTGAACGCCATCTACCAGGCCCGGTTCAACCGGTACCTGCACCACCGGGGCATCAAGGACACCTCCGACCAGCACGTCTGGGCCTTCCTCGGCGACGGCGAGATGGACGAGCCGGAGACGCTGGGCGCGATCGGGGTGGCCGCCCGCGAGGAGCTGGACAACCTCACCTTCGTCATCAACTGCAACCTGCAGCGGCTGGACGGACCGGTACGCGGCAACGGCAAGGTCATGCAGGAGCTGGAGGCGTTCTTCCGGGGCGCCGGCTGGAACGTCATCAAGGTCGTCTGGGGGCGGGAGTGGGACCCGCTGCTCGCCGCCGACACCGACGGCGCGTTGGTCAACCTGATGAACACCACGCCCGACGGTGACTACCAGACCTACAAGGCGGAATCCGGCGCGTACGTGCGGGAGCACTTCTTCGGCCGTGACCCGCGTACCCGCAAGATGGTCGAGGGGCTGACCGACGACGAGATCTGGAACCTCAAGCGGGGCGGGCACGACTACCGCAAGCTGTACGCGGCGTACAAGGCGGCGACCGAGCACACCGGCCAGCCGACCGTGATCCTGGCCAAGACGATCAAGGGCTGGACGCTCGGCTCGCACTTCGAGGGCCGCAACGCCACGCACCAGATGAAGAAGCTGACGCTGGAGGACCTGAAGACCTTCCGCGACCGGCTCTACCTCGACATCCCGGACTCGGCGCTGGAGGAGAACCCCTACCTGCCGCCGTACCTGCGGCCGGACGAGAAGTCCGACGAGATGCAGTACCTGCACGAGCGGCGCAAGCAGCTCGGCGGTTACCTGCCCACCCGGCGGACCAGCGCCAAGAAGCTGGCCATCCCCGGCGCGGAGCGCTTCGCCGACGTCAAGCGCGGTTCGGGCAAGCAGAAGGTGGCCACCACGATGGCCTTCGTCCGGCTGCTCAAGGACCTGATGAAGGACAAGGAGTTCGGCCGGCGCTGGGTGCCGATCATCCCCGACGAGGCACGCACCTTCGGCCTGGACTCCATCTTCCCGACCGCCAAGATCTACTCGCCGCACGGCCAGCGGTACACCTCGGTGGACCGGGAGCTGTTCCTGTCGTACAAGGAGTCGACCGCCGGGCAGATCCTGCACGAGGGGATCAACGAGGCCGGCTCCGTCGCCTCGTTCACCGCGGCCGGCACCTCGTACGCCACCCACGACGAGCCGATGATCCCGATGTACATCTTCTACTCGATGTTCGGGTTCCAGCGCACCGGCGACGGCTTCTGGGCGGCCGCGGACCAGATGACCCGGGGCTTCGTGCTCGGCGCCACCGCCGGACGCACCACGCTCAACGGCGAGGGCCTCCAGCACGAGGACGGCCATTCCCTGCTGCTGGCCGCCACCAACCCGGCGGTCGTCGCGTACGATCCGGCGTTCGCGTTCGAGATCGCGCACATCATGGAGAACGGCCTGCACCGGATGTACGGCGAGGAGCAGGAGAACGTCTTCTACTACCTCACCGTCTACAACGAGCCGATCCACCAGCCGGCGGAACCCGACGGCGTCGACGTCGAGGGCATCGTCAAGGGCATCCACCGCTACTCCCCCGCCCCGTCGCTGGACGGGGACGCCCCCCGGGCGAACCTGCTGGCCTCCGGCACCGGCATGCAGTGGGCGCTCAAGGCGCAGCAGTTGCTGGCACAGGACTGGGGGGTGGCCGCCGACGTCTGGTCGGTGACCTCCTGGACGGAGCTGCGCCGTGACGCGGTGGAGTGCGAGGAGTACAACCTCCTGCACCCGGGCGCCGAGCAGCGGGTGCCGTACATCCAGCGCAAGCTGGCCGACGCCGACGGCCCGAAGGTCGCGGTCAGCGACTGGATGCGCGCGGTACCGGACCTGATCTCCCGGTGGGTGCCGGGTGACTGGACCTCGCTGGGTACCGACGGGTTCGGGTTGTCCGACACCCGGCACGCGCTGCGGCGGCACTTCCACGTCGACGCCGAGTCGGTCGCGGTCGCGACGTTGCGGCAGCTCGCGCTGCGCGGGGCGGTGCCGGCCCACATGCCGGCGGAGGCGGCCAAGAAGTACGCCATCGACGACGTCAACGCCGCCCCGGTCGGTGAGACCGGCGGGGACAGCTGAACCAGGGGAAGGTCTCCCTCGAAGGGCCCGGCGCGGTGTCACCGCGCCGGGCCCTTCCGCGTGCGACGCCGGAACCCGGCGCGGTGGGGCCCCGCGCCGCGATCGGTGCGCAGATATGACCCATCCGGTATCGATGAGCATCTGTTTCGTGTAACACAGCGCATCCACAATTGCCGATAGGTGTTTCAGCGGTACCCGGGGACACCAGGCCGGCCGGTGGACCTACCCCCGTCGCGCCCGTCCACCGCCGGCCGGGACGTCACCGCCGCCTCGGCGCGCGACGGGAGGGAGCGTTCATGCGAATCGTCCGGATCGGCCTCACCCTGGCCGTCGGCGCCCTGGTGGTGTCGATGCTCCCGGCAGGCTCGCCCTCGGTGGCACACGACCCGGCCACCCCGGCCGGACGCGCGTCGGCCCAGGAGTTCATGGCCCAGCGCGAACCCACTCAGCAACTCGTCGCGGCCGCCGCCGCGACCTGCAGCAACGGACAGGCGTCGGGCTACCCCTGCCGCAACGTGGACCTGCTGTCGTTCATGCCGCTGTCCAGCATCGGCGGCAGCCAGGCCAACGACATCTGGGGCTGGACCGACCCGCAGACCGGCAAGGAGTACGCGCTCGTCGGCCGGCGCAACGGCACCTCGTTCGTGGACGTGTCCAACCCGACCGCTCCGGTCTACCTGGGCAACCTGCCCGCGTACCAGAACCGCACCGCGATCTGGCGGGACATCAAGGTCTACCGGGACCACGCGTACGTGGTGGCCGACGTCTCCGGGCACGGCATGCAGGTGTTCGACCTGACCCGGCTCCGTGGCGTCACCGCGCCGCAGACCTGGACGGCCAACACGCACTACAGCCAGTTCGGCAACTCGCACAACATCGCCATCAACGAGCAGACCGGGTACGCGTACGCCGTCGGCACCAACACGTGCAGCGGCGGCCTGCACATGGTCGACATCCGCACCCCGAAGTCCCCGGTGTACGCGGGCTGCGTCAGCAACGACGGCTACACCCACGACACCCAGTGCGTCGTCTACCGGGGTCCGGACACCACCTACACCGGGCGGGAGATCTGCGTCAGCTCGAACGAGGACACGGTGACCGTGGTCGACGTTACCACCAAGTCGGCTCCCCGGCAGCTGTCCCGCATCGGCTACAGCGGGCGGGCGTACACCCACCAGGGCTGGTTCACCGACAACCAGCGGTACTTCCTGCTGGACGACGAACTGGACGAGACCCGGCGCGGGGTGCGGACGCAGACCTACATCTGGGATCTGGCCGACCTCGACGCACCTCGGCACATCGGCACCTACAGCGCCCCGTCCGGGGTGCAGGCCACCGATCACAACCAGTACGTCAAGGGCAGCTACAGCTACCAGGCCAACTACCGGGCCGGGTTGCGCATCCTGGACCTGCGTAACGTGGCCAGCGGTCAGGCCACCGAGGCCGGGTACTTCGACATCTACCCGTCCAGCAACAGCGCCTCGATGAACGGGGCGTGGAGCACCTATCCGTACTACCCGAGCGGCATCGTGGTGGTCAGCGGCATCGAGCAGGGGCTGTTCGTCCTCCAGCCCCGCTTGTCATGACCACCACCGACCATCGGCCGGCTACGGCCGCCGGCCAGGTCGAGGGGGCGTCCCAGCCGGGGCGCCCCCGCCCCGACCCGTCGCCGGCGGCGCCGGCGGTCGGCACGGCGTGGCGGTACGCCGCCGCCGCGCTGGTACTCGGCCTGACCCTGGCCGTCGGCTTCTTCGCCGGTCGCGCCGGCACGCCGGCCTCCGCTCCGGCACCCCGGGCCGCGTCCACCGCGCACCTCGGCCACCGCCCGGGCGGACTGGAGGTGTCCCGCGACGGCTGGACGCTGGCCCTGGACACACCGAGCCTGGCCGCCGGCCGGCCGGGTGAGCTGGCCTTCCGAATCACCGACGCGGCCGGCGCGGCGCTCACCACGTTCCAGGAGAACCACGAACGCCGGATGCACCTGATCCTGGTCGGTCGGGACCTCTCCGGCTACCAGCACGTGCATCCGGAGATGTCGGCCGACGGCACCTGGCGGGTCACGGTCACGCCGGCCAGACCCGGCCCGCTCCGGGCCATCGCGGACTTCTGGCCGCAGGGTGCGCCCGCGGGCGTCACGCTCGGCGTCGACATGCCGGTCCCCGGGCGGTACGCCGCCGGCCCGCTGGCACCACCGGAGGAGACGATCCTGGTGGACGGCTACACGGTCACCCTCGACGGTGGGTTGCGGGCGGGCGAGTCCAACCAGGTGCTCGTCTGGCTCGGCCACGACGGGCGGCCGGTCGACGACCTGCAACGGCACCTGGGCGCGTACGGGCACCTGGTGGCGCTGCGCCAGGGCGACCTGGCGTACCTGCACGTGCATCCGGCGGCGGCCAGCCAGCCCAGTTCGGTGGTGGCGTTCGGTGTCACCGTGCCGTCGGCCGGCACGTACCGGCTGTTCTTCGAGTTCCGGCACCTCGACGAGGTACGCGTCGCCGCGTTCACCGTGGTCGTGTGAGTCGACCCCACGCCGGGGCTCCGACGAGCGGTGGCGGCCCGGGTGCCTCTGGAGGGGGCACCGGGGCCGCCACCTTCGCGGGTGACGCCGGGACGCGGCCCGTCAGCCGACGGCGGCCAGGTCGGTCAGCCGGGCCAGCGAGTCCTCCAGGTCGGCGCCGACCCGACGCAGGCCGAGCCGGAGCAGGGCGGCCTTGACCGGGCCGGCCGGCCAGCGCACGACGATCAGCCGGACGACGGTGCCACCCTCCTGTTCGTCGGGTGTGAGCTGGACGTATATCTCGGTGCGCGCCTCCGCTCGGGCACCGGCGCCCTTGGCGCGTTCGCGCCAGCCGATCAGGGTCGGCTCCTGATAGGCGATCACTTCAGCCTCATGCGCGGCTCCGCGTCCGGCCTGGACCAGCTGCCGCCGACCGAAGCCCTCCCCCGAGAGGACCTCGGCCGCACGGACCCCGGCCAGCCAGGCCGGCAACTGCTCGGCCCGCTGCACCACGTCCCAGACCGCTTCCACCGGCGCCGCCACGTGCGCGCTGCGTTCCACGAGGATCATTTCCGTCTTCCTCCAGTGAGGACATCCCACGATATTCGGCACTCTATGCGCAAAAACGGACGTATATGGACGGGTTCGTAAAAGACACGCCGAAAGGTATTGCCCCTGGCCGCTCGGCGGCCTATGGCGTGTGGTCTCCCCGCCCCCTAGAGTTCCGAGCACGTTTCGCGTTTACCGGGAGGGCGTATGTCGACCGCACCGATGCCCGAGTTCCCCACCGGCTTCCGTTGGGGCGTCTCCACGTCGGCGTACCAGATCGAGGGCGCCGCCGGCACCGACGGACGGGGACCGTCCATCTGGGACACCTTCGCCCACACACCCGGCCGGATCATCGACGGCAGCAGCGGCGACGTGGCCTGCGACCACTACCACCGCCACGCCGAGGACGTCGCCCTGATGGCCGGGCTGGGCGTCGGCGCGTACCGCTTCTCGGTCGCCTGGCCCCGGGTGCTGCCCGGCGGCACCGGTGCGGTCAACCCCGCCGGCCTGGACTTCTACGAGCGGCTGGTCGACGACCTGCTCGCGCACGGCATCGATCCGGTCGCCACCCTCTTCCACTGGGACCTGCCCCAGCCGCTGGAGGACGCCGGGGGCTGGCTGAACCGGGACACCGCGCACCGCTTCGCCGAGTACGCCGACCTGGTGGCCGCCCGCCTCGGCGACCGGGTGCGGCTCTGGATCACCCTCAACGAACCGTTCATCCACATGAGCCTCGGGCACGCCACCGGTGTCCACGCCCCCGGTCGGGTGCTGCTCTTCGACGCCTTCCCGGTCGCCCACCACCAGCTGCTCGGCCACGGCCTCGCGGTCGCCGCGCTGCGCGCCCGCAGCACCAGCCCGGTGGCCATCGCCAACAACTACTCACCGGTGCGCGTCGTCGGCGCCGACCCGACCGACGCCGCCGCGGCGGCGACCTACGACGCCCTGCACAACCATCTCTTCACCGACCCGCTGCTCGGTCGCGGGTACCCGGCGCGGCTGGGCTTCGACACCGCCGTGGTCCGCGACGGCGACCTGGAGGTGATCGCCGCGCCGATCGACGTGCTCGGCGTCAACTACTACAACCCCACCGCGGTACGCGCCCCCGAGGAGGGCTCGCCGCTGCCCTTCGAGCTGGCGCCGCTCACCGGCTACCCGCGTACCGCCTTCGACTGGCCGGTGGTCCCGGACGGGCTGCGCGAGCTGCTCGGCGGGCTGCGTGACCGCTACGGCGCGGCGCTGCCGCCGATCCAGGTCACCGAGAGCGGCTGCGCCTACGACGACGCGCCCGACGCCGACGGGCGGGTGTCCGACCCGGACCGGATCGCCTACCTGGACGGTCACCTGCGGGCCGTCCGCGCCGCCATCGACGACGGGGTCGACGTGACCGGCTACTTCGTCTGGTCGCTGCTGGACAACTGGGAGTGGGCCGAGGGCTTCACCAAGCGATTCGGCCTGGTGCACGTGGACTTCGAGACCGGGCGGCGCACGCCCAAGTCGTCGTACGCCTGGCTGCGTGAGGTGATCGCGACCAACCGGCGGGAGTCCCGGTGACCACCGTCGACCCCACCCCGGCCTCGTTGCCGGCCGCGCTCGCCGAGCCGACCGTGCCGGTCCGGCGCGGATGGATCGCGCTGCTGTTCGCCGCCAACCTCGGCGTCTGGATGGCCTTCTTCACCCCGATCCAGGTGCTGCTGCCGCAGCAGATCGGGCAGATCGCACCGACGGACAAGGAGACCATGCTGGCCGTGGTCACCGGGTTCGGCGCCCTCGCCGCGGTGCTGGCCAACCCGCTCGCCGGCGCCCTGTCGGACCGCACCTGCCTGCGCCTGGGCCGGTGGGAGTTCGGCCGCCGGCACGTCTGGACCCTCGGCGGCGCGGTGCTCGGCGCGCTGGCCCTGGTGCTGCTCGCCCAGGCGCGTACCGTCCTCGCGGTGACCGTCGGCTGGGTGGCCGCGCAGGTCTGCTTCAACGCGATGCTGGCCAGCCTGACCGCCGCGGTGCCCGACCGGGTTCCGGTCGCCCAGCGGGGCGGCGTCTCCGGCTGGGTCGGCATCCCGCAGGCGCTGGGGCTGGTCCTCGGCGTCGTGCTGGTCACCGTCCTGGTCACCGGCAACACCGCCGGTTACCTGGCCGTGGCCGCCGCCGTCCTGCTGCTCGCCCTGCCGTTCGCGCTGCGCACGGTCGACGATCCGCTGCCCCGCGCCCACCGGCCGGCGCTGCGCGGCCTGCTCGCCGGGATGTGGGTCTCACCGCGCCGGTACCCGGACTTCGGCTGGGCGTGGATCACCCGGTTCCTGGTCCAGCTGGGCAACGCCTTCGGCACGCTCTACCTGCTCTACTTCCTCACCGACGAGGTCCGCGTCGCCGACCCCGAGGGCGGGCTGCTGGTGCTGATCCTGCTCTACACCGCCGGGTTGACGGCCACCACGGTCATCGCCGGCCGGCTCTCGGACCGCTCCGGCCGGCGGAAGGTGTTCGTGATCGCCGCGGGCGTGGTGATGGCCGTGGCCGCGCTGCTGCTGGCCGCCGCGCCCACCTGGCCGGTGGCGGTGGTCGCCGCGCTGGTCCTCGGCGCCGGCTACGGGGTGTACCTGTCGGTCGACGCCGCGCTGATCACCCAGGTGCTGCCGAGAGCCACCGACCGGGCCAAGGACCTCGGCGTGATCAACATTGCCAACTCGGCGCCGCAGGTGCTCGGTCCGGCCGTCTCCGCCCCGATCGTGGTGCACCTGGGCGGGTACCCGGCGCTGTACGCGACCACCGCGGCGGTGACCCTGCTCGGCAGCGTCCTGGTCCTCAAGATCCGCTCGGTGCCCTGAGCCGCACCCCTTGGCCCAATGCGGTAGCGCGTCGCCGTAGGCTGGAGGTCGTGACGGTACGTGTGCGCTTCGCCCCCTCCCCGACCGGTATGTTCCACGTCGGCGGTGCCCGCTCGGCACTCCAGAACTGGATCTACGCCAGGCAGCAGGGCGGGGTGTTCGTGCTGCGCATCGAGGACACCGACGCGGCCCGCAACAAGCCGGAGTGGACCGAGGGCATCCTCTCCGCGCTGGACTGGATCGGCATCGAACGGGGCAGTTACGAGGGGCCCTACTTCCAGTCCTCGTACGCCGGTGAGCACCGGGACGCCGCGCGGCGGTTGTACGAGGCGGGTCGGGCGTACTACTGCGACTGCACCCGCGAGGCGGTGCAGGCCCGCACCGGCAACCAGTACACCGGCTACGACGGCCACTGCCGCGACCGGGCGCTGCCGCCGGGCGACGGCCGGGCGCTGCGCTTCCGCACCCCCGACGAGGGCGCCACCGTGGTGACGGACCTGATCCGGGGCGAGCCGACCTTCGAGAACAAGCTCATCGAGGACTTCGTCATCGCCCGGGGTGACGGCTCGCCGGTCTTCCTGCTGGCCAACGTCGTCGACGACATGACGATGGGCATCACCCACGTGATCCGGGCCGAGGAGCACCTGCCCAACACCCCGAAGCAGCAGTTGCTCTGGGACGCGCTCGGGGTGAAGCCGCCGATCTGGGCGCACGTGCCGGTGGTGGTCAACGAAAAGCGGCAGAAGCTCTCCAAGCGCCGCGACAAGGTCGCCCTGGAGGCGTACCGGGACGAGGGGTACCTCGCCTCGGCGATGCGCAACTACCTGATGCTGCTCGGCTGGGCGCCCTCCGGCGACCGGGAGATCGTGCCCTGGTCTGTCATCGAGGAGGAGTTCCGGCTGGCCGAGGTCAACCCCTCACCGGCGTTCTTCGACGAGAAGAAGCTGCGCGCGTTCAACGGCGAGTACATCCGGGCGCTGCCCGTGGCCGAGTTCATCGAGGCGTGCCAGCCCTGGCTGACCGGGACCGGCGCCATCGCGCCGCCGCCCTGGCAGCCGGCCGAGTTCGACCCCGCCGTGTTCGCCTCGGTGGCCCCGCTGGCACAGACCCGCATCGCGGTGCTCAGCGAGATCGTGCCGAACGTCGACTTCCTCTTCGTCGACTCACCGCTGATCGACGAGGCGGCCTGGACGAAGGCGATGAAGGAGGGGTCGGCGGAGCTGCTCGACGCCGCCATCGCGGCCTTCGAGGCGGTCGAGTCCTGGGACGCGGAGACGCTCAAGGCCACGCTGGAGGCGGTCGGCGCGGAGCGCGGGCTCAAGCTCGGCAAGGCCCAGGCGCCGGTACGCGTGGCGGTCACCGGCCGTACCGTCGGCCTGCCGCTGTTCGAGTCGCTGGAGGTGCTCGGGCGCGAACGCGCCCTGACCCGGATGCGCGCGGCCCGGGTCCGCCTGGTCTGACTCGGGGGTGGACGGCGTCGCCGGTATCGATAACGACACGCCGAACAGCACTGCCCAGGACCACGACACCCGCGTTATCCTGCCCCCACCATGGCCTCCGCAAAGGTAAAATCCGCCCGCTGCTTCGCGGCTGGCCGTTGAGCGAGTCGCAATGGCGGACAGTTCCAATTAGTGTTCCATCAGCTGCAACCGATCGGCGTTCCGCGGAGTCTTTGAGTGGGTACCTGTCTTGCGGGCAGGGTCACCACCGTCAGCCTGCCAACGTGTGACCCCTGCAGCACGGCCACCATCGAACGGGGCGAGGAGGCGGCATGGTCCGACGGATGAGGCGACTGACCGGAGCGACGGTGGGTGCGGTGGCGGCGCTGCTGCTGTCGCTCACCTCCGCCACGACGGCCGGGGCGGCACCGAAGACACCGCCGGCCGGCGTGGACATCACCGGGCACGGGCTCGGCGAGCCGCTGCGGTTGCGAGCCGACACCCACCCCGCGCATGTCGTCGCCGTCATCGAGCAGGTGAATCACCGGGGCCTGGTCCGCCAGTCCGGTGGCCCGAAGAAGGCCGACCTCGGTCCGAAGTACACGGTCATGGTGCTGGCCGGCGACGCTCCGAAGCAGACCTACGACCTGTACCCGAAGGCGGTCGGCGGGCCGCGCGTCTACCGCCCCGCCAAGCAGCCCGACCGCAAGGTCAGCGCAGCCTGGTATCTCGGCCGGGTGAGCATGTCCGAGACGCTGCGGACCGCCGGTGTGCCGCTGGAGCGGACCTACGAGGCGGTCAGCGGGGGCGTCGGCGGAGGTGAACGCATCATCCCTGAGGAAGCGCTCAACCCCGCGCAGGACATCAACGAGGCGTTCAGCGATCTGCGCCGCCTGCTCCTGTTGAACGTCGCGGTGGTAATGGTGATCACCGTCGGACTCGCCGGGATCGCGCTGCTGATCCGCCGCCGTACCCACTGAGCCACGGCGCGGCCGCGGTCCGTGCGGCCGACCACGCCGCCGGCCGGGCCGGCCCGGTCCCTCCGCTCAGCACCAACGACCCGGCGGGCGTTGCCGCCGCAGGCTGCGGTGCGCCGGACGGACCGGACCGTGTCGGTGGCCCCCCGCCCAGCCGGGCAGGTCACTGCGACACCCATCGACCGCCGAATCGGTCGGCCCGGCGTTGGCCGACTCGACGCCGCGCTGGCGGGGCACCGGCGGCTCGCCGCCGAGCTGCCGGTTGGCCGCGGGGTCGTCCTCCGGACGTTCCGGCACGCGACCGGCGACCGGCTCGGCCGGATGCGCCAGGCCGGGCGGCCGGCGGTGGTGCTTGGCGAGGGCCGGCTGCTCGTGCGGACCGGGTCGGCACGGCTCCCCCTGGGCACAGCCGTGGTCGGCCTCCCCGTACGCCATCGGCGTCTCCTCACGCTCGCCCTCACCCGCCGGCGCCCACCCGACGTGCCCTGTCACCGTACTGGCCGGTTCTGACCGGCCGCGCAGCGCGTACCGCTCGACCGCCGGTGCCGACGCCTGCCGTCGAGGTCCAGCTCAGCGCATGTCAGGCTAAGCGGGTGAGCGAGTCGGGCGGTACGGACCTGTCGGCCACGCTGCGCCGGATCGAGCGGGCGGCCGGCGCACTGGCCACCGCGAGCGTGGTCCGGATGGACGAGACCCTGCCCTGGTTCCGGGAACTGCCGGCCGACCAGCGCTCCTGGGTGATGCTGGTGGCCCAGGCCGGCGCCCGCTCCCTGGTCCAGTGGCTGCGCTCCGGCGGCGGGGCCGCCGAGGGCACCCAGGAGGTTTCCGACGAGGTGTTCGCCACCGCACCGCAGGCGCTGGCCCGCTCGATCACCCTCCAGCAGACCGTCGCCCTGATCAAGGTCACCATCGACGTCGTCGAGGAGCAGGTCGGCGACCTCGCCGCCCCCGGTGAGGAGCCGCAACTGCGGGAGGCGGTGCTGCGGTACTCCCGGGAGATCGCCTTCGCCGCCGCCCGGGTCTACGCCCGGGCCGCCGAATCGCGCGGTTCCTGGGATGCCCGGTTGCAGGCCCTGCTGGTGGACGCGCTGCTGCGCGGCGACTCGCCGGACGTGCTGGCCAGCCGGGCCGCCGCGCTGGGCTGGACGGACGCGCCGCCGGTGGCGGTGGCGGTCGGTCACTCCCCCGGCGGCGAGGTCGCCGCGGTCCTGCACACCGTCTACCGGCAGGCCCGCCGGATCGGGGTGGAGGTGATCGGCGGGGTGCACGGCGACCGGCTGGTCATCGTGCTCGGCGGGGCGGCGGACCCGGTCGCGGCCACCGGCAAGCTGCTCACCGCCTTCGGCGACGGGCCGGTGGTGGTCGGTCCGGCGGTGCCGAGCCTGGACGAGGCGACCGAGTCGGCGCGGGCGGCGTTGGCCGGGTACCGTGCCGCCCCGGCGTGGCCGGCGGCACCACGCCCGGTGCACGCCGGTGACCTGCTGCCCGAGCGGGCCCTGGCCGGCGACGCCGAGGCCCGCCGGCGGCTGCGCCATGACGTGTACGCGGTGCTGGTCCGCGCCGGCGGTGAACTGCTGGAGACGTTGGACGCCTTCTTCGCCGCCGGTGGCACGCTGGAGAGCGCCGCCCGGGCGCTGTACGTGCACCCGAACACCGTGCGCTACCGGCTGCGGCGGATCTCCGAGGTGACCGGGTTCAGCCCGCTGGCGCCCCGGGACGCGTTCGCGCTGCGGGTCGCGCTGACCGTCGGTCGGCTCGACCCGGTGGTGCCGACCCAGACATTGGCCCCACCAGTCAGTAAAAGATCACAGCATGGTGATGACCAGCGTCAGTCTTTGTAGGATCCCTCCAACTGTCCTAGTGCGGTTTGGTGCCAGCCGGCACAGCGCAACCCATGGGTATCCAGGAGAGTCATAGACGTGCTCGCCGTACTCTGCCCCGGCCAGGGTTCCCAGAAACCCGGCTTTCTGACCCCCTGGCTCGACCTGCCCGACGCCGAGTCCCGACTGCGCTCGTGGTCCGAGCTGGCCGGCGTCGACCTGGTGCACCTGGGCACCGCCGCCGACGCCGACGAGATCCGGGACACCGCCCGCACCCAACCGCTGCTGGTCGCCGCCGCGCTGCTCGCCGCCGAGCACCTGCCGATGCGCCAGGTGGCGGTGACCGCGGGACACAGCGTCGGTGAACTCGGCGCGGCGGCGCTGGCCGGGGCGCTGCCGGCGGAGGCGGCGATCACCCTCGCCGGCGTACGCGGCCGGGAGATGGCCGCCGCCTGCGCGCTGGAGCCGACCGGCATGGCCGCGGTGCTCGGTGGCGACCCGGACGAGGTGCTCGCCGCGATCAGCGCGCACGGGCTGCACGCCGCCAACCGCAACGGCAAGGGCCAGGTCGTCGCCGCCGGTGCGCTCGACGGGCTGGAGAAGCTGGCCGCCGAGCCCCCGCAGCGGGTCCGGGTCGTCCGGTTGCAGGTGGCCGGCGCCTTCCACACCCCGTACATGACCCCCGCGGAGACGGCGCTGGCCGCCGTCGCCGCCGGGACCACCCCGAACGACCCGGACCGCATCCTGCTGTCCAACCTCGACGGGACGGCCGTCGACACCGGCCGGGAGCTGCTCGACCGACTGGTCCGGCAGGTCACCGCCCCGGTCCGCTGGGATCTCTGCATGGCCACTCTCGCCCGCCTCGGAGTGACCGGCGTGATCGAACTGCCGCCCGCCGGCACGCTCGCCGGCCTGGTCAAGCGGGAACTCGCCGGTGCGAACGCACCGGAGATCGTCACCGTGAAGACCCCGGACGACCTGCCCGCCGCCCGGGAGCTCATCGCCCGGCACGGCACGGTCGACGAAACCAGTAAGCACATGTCTCGCGACGACAACCACGCTGGGGAGGCCTCGTCATGACGGGCAGCCGGATCCTGTCCCTCGGGCACTACCAGCCGTCCCGGGTGGTGACCAACGACGAGATCGCCCAGCTGGTGGAGACCAGCGACGAGTGGATCCGCGACCGGGTCGGCATCGCGACCCGCCGGATCGCCGGTGACGAGACGGTCGCCGACATGGCCGCGGCCGCCGCCGACAAGGCGCTGGCGAACTCCGGCCTGACCGCCGCCGACATCGACCTGGTCGTGGTGGCCACCTGCACCTCGATCGACCGCAGCCCGAACGTGGCCTGCCGGGTCGCCGCCAAGCTGGGGATCAACGCCCCGGGCGCGTACGACGTCAACACCGCCTGCTCCGGCTTCGCGTACGCGCTGGGCACGGTCGACCACGCGATCCGTGCCGGTGCGTCCCGCAACGCCCTGGTGATCGGCGCGGAGAAGCTGTCCGACTTCACCGACTGGACCGACCGCTCCACCTGCATCATCTTCGGCGACGGCGCGGGCGCGGCCGTGGTCACCGCCGCCGCGGAGGACGAGCCGGCGGGGGTCGGCCCGGTGGTCTGGGGCTCGGTGCCGGAGCGCGGCGACGCGGTGCGCATCGAGGGTTGGCGGCCGTACGTCGCCCAGGAGGGGCAGGCGGTGTTCCGCTGGGCCACCACGGCGCTGGCGCCGCTGGCCCTGCAGGCGTGCGAACGGGCCGGTGTCGACCCGTCGGAGCTGGCCGCCTTCGTCCCGCACCAGGCCAACGGACGGATCATCGACGGCATCGCGAAGCGGCTGAACATCGGCCAGGCGATCATCGCCAAGGACATCGTCGAGTCCGGCAACACCTCCGCGGCCAGCATCCCGTTGGCCCTGTCCAAGCTGGTGGAGCGCCGCGAGGTGCCCTCCGGTGCCCCGGTGCTGTTGTTCGGCTTCGGCGGCGGCCTCACCTACGCCGGTCAGGTCGTCCGCTGCCCCTGATACCCCCACGGCGCGCGACGCCGAGGAGCGACGGACGGCGTCGCCGCCCCGTCGAGAGAACCCGATGAGAGGAACCCACCGCAATGACCCGTGACGAGATCACCGCCGGCCTCGCCGAGATCCTCGAAGAGGTTGCCGGGGTGAACCCGGACGACGTGGCCGAGGGGAAGTCCTTCACCGACGACCTGGACGTCGACTCGCTCTCCATGGTGGAGGTCGTGGTCGCCGCCGAGGAGAAGTTCGGCGTCAAGATCCCTGACAACGAGGTGCAGAACCTCAAGACCGTCGGGGACGCCGTCAGCTACATCGAGGCGCAGTCCTGATCATGAGTCGCATCGACGTCGTCGTCACCGGGCTCGGCGCGACCACCCCGCTGGGCGGGGACGTCGCGTCGACCTGGGACGCCATGCTCGCCGGCCGCTCCGGGGTGAGTCCGCTCGCCCAGGAGTGGTCCGCGCAACTGCCGGTCCGGATCGCCGCCCAGCTCGCGGTCGATCCGGCCGGTCTGCTGGACCGGGTGAAGCTGCGCCGGCTGGACCGCTCCGAGGCGATCGCCCTGATCGCCGCCCACCAGGCCTGGTCGGACGCCGGCCTGGCCGACTCCGGGCTCGACCCGGAGCGGCTCGGCGTCAGCGTCGGCTCGGGCATCGGCGGGGCGCTGACCCTGCTCGCCCAGGACGACGTGCTGGAGGCGTCCGGTCCACGGCGGGTCTCCCCGCACACCATCCCGATGCTGATGCCGAACGGCCCGGCCGCCTGGGTCGGCCTGGAGCTGGGCGCCCGCGCCGGGGTGCATTCCGTGGCCAGTGCCTGCGCGACCGGCGCGGAGGCGATCGCGCTCGGCCTGGACATGATCCGTGCCGGCCGCGCCGACGTGGTGGTGGCCGGCGGCACCGAGGCGGTGATCCACCCGCTGCCGATCGCCGGTTTCTCCTCGATGCGGGCGATGTCGACCCGCAACGACGAGCCGGAGCGGGCCTCCCGTCCGTGGGACAAGGGCCGTGACGGCTTCGTGCTCGGCGAGGGCGCCGGCGTCATCGTGCTGGAGCGTGCCGACCACGCCGCCGCCCGGGGCGCTCGGGTGTACGCGCGGCTCGCCGGCGCGGGCATCACCTCCGACGGCTTCGACATCGTCCAGCCGCACCCGGAGGGCGCGGGCGCGATCCGGGCGATCGCGAAGGCGATCACCGACGCGGACGTGGCGAAGTCCGACATCGTCCACGTGAACGCGCACGCCACCTCGACCCCGGTGGGCGACATCGCGGAGATCACGGCGTTGCGAGCCGCGCTGGGCGACCACCCGGTGCTCACCGCCACCAAGTCCATGTCCGGTCACCTGCTCGGCGCGGCCGGAGCGCTGGAGTCGATCGCCACCATCCTGGCGATCCGGGACGGCGTGGTGCCGCCGACGATCAACCTGGACGACCCGGACGACGGCCTGACCCTGGACGTGGCGGCCAACAAGGCACGGCACATGGAGGTGCCCGCCGCGCTCAACAACTCGTTCGGCTTCGGCGGCCACAACGTGGCGCTGGTCTTCACCCGGCCCTGAGCCGAATCGGCTGTCGGGAAACGCCGTGACCTGCGGCGTTTCCCGACACTCCGGGACCGCCGGCCCGACGACTTGACGCCCGCCCGCCACACCGCTTTGCTGGCTCCCTTGTCGATCGATGACGGGGGTTGGGTACGTGAAACGACTGACGATCGCGGCGGCGGCGACGCTGACCATCGGGCTGCTCGGTGGCTGCGGCGGCGCCGGGGAGGAGACCGGCGGCGCGACCGGCGAGCCGTGGTACGACGAGGTGGTCGCCGCCGCGGCCGTGGACACGGTCGGCGGCGGCGCGCCCTGCCCGCTGCCGGTCACCTTCGGGCTGGCCGACGGCTGGGCCGCCGAGCCGATCGAGACTCCGGCGGCCACCGACGAGTTGGGTGACCTCATGGCGGAGGCGCTGACCCGTCGTGGCGGTTCGACAGTGCGCTGCGAGCTGGACGGTCGGGCCGTGGTGCCGGGTTTCCTGCGGGTCTGGACGGCCGACGACCCGGGCGCGTCGGCCCGGCAGGCGCTTGAGGCGTTCGTCACCGCCGAGCCGGAGTCGAGCGGGCCGCAGTACCGCCAGACCCGCGCCGGCGACCTCGACGTGGTGGAGGCGACCTGGCTCAGCCGGCGGGCGCTCACCGACTCCGACGTGCGGGAGTGGGCGCTGGCCGTGACGGTGGCCGACCAGACGGTGCTCGTCGAGGCGAGCAGCACCAGCCTCGGTGAGCCGGTCGACGTGCTGCCGGCGTACCGGCTGGCCCGCGACACCCTCGTCGCGGCGCCCTGACCCGGGGGATCAGTCCGCGCAGGTGGTGGTGGGCAGCCCGGGCACCTTGACCGGCGAGCGGCCCGCCGGGCGGGTCTTACCGGCGAGCACGTCGGCGAGCGCGGTCATCGAGGCCCGGCTGGACGAGTAGGTGGCCAGCAGGGTGGCCGATTTCGCCTTGGCCAGCACGTAAGGGGTGTCCATGGCGACGGTGACGGCCGCGCCGGTCCGCAGGTCCTGCGCGCCGTCGCCGTAGCCGACCAGATGCACCACGGTGCCGCCCTCGGGCACCACCTTCACGCCGGCCTCGGTCAGTGCCCTGGTCAGCGCCGCCCGGGTGTGCGCCCGGCCGGCCGACGAGGTGACGGTGACCGGACCACGGACGCCGGTCGTGCCGCACCGGCCACGCAGCACGGTCACCGCCCCGGCGGCCAGCTCCCCGGCCGCCTCGCGGTGTGCCGGCGCACCCAGCGTGGACAACGCCGGTGTCGGTGGGTCGCCCAGGGTGAACTTCATGGTCAGTACGCGGGTGGCCGCCTCGACCAGCCGGCCGCGGGGCAGCGTGCCGTCGCGCAGCGCGGTCAGCAGCCCCTCGTACGCCTGCCCGACGTGCGGGGGCATGAGGATCAGGTCGTTGCCGGCCTTCAGCGCCCGCACCGCCGCCTCGCCCGGCGGGAAGCGACGGGCCGGCGCCATGTTCATCCCGTCGGTGATCACCACACCCTGGAAGCCGAGTTCCCCACGCAGCACCTCGGTGAGCAGCTTGTACGAGAAGGTGGCGGCCACACCCGGGTCGATCGAGCGCACGTCGAGGTGGGCCGACATCACGGCCAGCGCGCCGGCCTCGATGCCGGCGGTGAACGGCGGCCACGCCTCGGCCGCCAGCTCGCCCCGGGACTGCGGGAGCCGGGGCAGGTCCGTGTGGGAGTCGACGGCGCTGTGCCCGTGCCCCGGGAAGTGCTTGAGCGTGGCGGCCACCCCGGCGGACTGCAGCCCGCGTACCGCGCCGCCGACCTGGTCGGCCGCCCGCTGGGGATCCGAACCGAAGGACCGGGATCCGATCACCGCGCTGCGGGTCACCAGCACGTCGGCGACCGGCGCGAAGTCGACGTTGATGCCCATCGCGGTCAGTTCGGTGCCGGCGGCACGCCAGGCGGCCTCGGTCAGGTCCGGGTCACCGGCGGCGCCGGCACCGAGCGCGCTGGGCAGCATGGTGACCCCGTCGGTGATCCGGGTGACCACGCCGTACTCCTGGTCGGTGCCGATCAGGAGGGGCGCCGCGCCGGCGGGCAGCCGCCCGGCGGCCTCGCGCAAGCCGGTGGTCAGGTTGCGGACCTGCTTCGGATTGTCGACGTTCGTGGTCTCCTGGTTGCCCTGGGTGGGGTCGTCCGCGCTGAAACCCACCAGGATCAGCCCACCGAGGCGGTACTTCTCGATCATCTCGGCGGGCGTGTCCACCCCGGCCAGCGCCCGGTTGCCGGCCGCCGAACCGGCCGACACCTTCGTCGCGTGGTCGCCGTAGGCGTACGGCATCAGCACCTGACCGACCAGGTCCTCGTCGGCGAGTTCGCCGACCAGGGTCGCGGCCAGGGTGGCCGGATCCTCGGGCGGGGCGCTCGACGGCGGCGGGGGCGGCGGGACCGGGGTCGAGGCGGGGCCGGCCGAGGGACGTTGACCGGCCCCGGAGCAGCCGGCGACGAGCAGCGCGGTCACCAGGCCGAGCGCGGTGGCGACGCGCCGAGGGGTAGTCGACACGCGGACCATCCCACCAGTTCACCGCGTACCGGGCAACTTGACCTCCGCCCGCGCCCCGGTCAGCCCACCCGGGTGAGCAGGGTCACCGGTGCACCGTCCCCGGCGTGACGGTACGGCTCCAGTTCGGCGTCCCATGCGGTGCCGAGTGCCTTGTCGAGGGCGTGCGCCAGGGCCTCCGGCGCCCGCGCCCCCGCCATGATGCTGCGCAGCCGGTCCTCACCGAGCTGGATGTCCCCGGCGGCGCCCACGGTCGCCCGGAACAGGCCCCGGCCCGGCACGTGCATGAAGCGCTCACCGTCGACGCCCGGACTGGGCTCCTCGGTGACCTCGAAACGGATCATGGGCCACTGCCGGAGGGCAGCGGCCAGTTCGGCGCCCGTTCCCGGGCGACCGGACCACCCGCACTCGGCCCGGCGGGCGCCGGGGTCGACGGGCTGGGCCGTCCACTGCAGGTTGACCGGCGCGGCGAGGACGCGCGCGATCGCCCACTCGACGTGCGAGCACACGGCGAGCGGGGTCGAGTGGACGTATACGACGCCACGCGTTGGCACGGTGACCTCCCGGAGTGCGAGGTGCGTCTTCCCCTACGACCTCGCCCGATCCGGGCTTGTGGAACACATGATGACTGCTGTGACGGATGGTACGCCAGGGAATCGGAAAATCCGCCGCCCGGAATACCCGGACAGGTGACCGGGGTTCCACCTCGTGACGCCGCGATGACCAGCCGGCATCGTGGGTCGTGTACAGTTCCATCGGCGGCCTGTGCCGCGTAAGCCTCCGCGGGTCTCGCCTTGACGGCGCCCGCACCAGCCCCCGGACGTTCCGTCCTCCGTACGTCTTGCAAGGAGTACCTCCGTGGCGAGCAACACCTCTAAGACCGCGCGCGCGTCAGTCCGGGCCGGCCAGGCTGGCCAGGGTGGCGCCCTCAGCGTGCTGGGCGAGTTCAAGTACCTCATCCCGCTCAACGGCGGCAAGCACGCCTACGTGCGGAACCTCACCAACGGCAAGACGGCGCACCTGCGCACCGACTCCGAGGCTTTCGTCGAGGAGATCCGGGTGCTGGCCGCCGCCGGGCACGCCGCCAAGATCCGCGCCGAGCTCAACGGTCTCAACGCCGCCCACCCGGGCGACGGCTGGGACGCCACCGAGAAGCGTCTGGTCGAGGCCGGCGTCTTCGAGGCCTGATCGGCCGAGGGCGCGTCGCGCCCGCTCCGTACCACCTGTGCACGCCCGTCGGGTCACCCCCGGCGGGCGTTCACCGTCTCAGGCCCGTTCCGGCGGGTCCAGCAGGGCCACCTCACCGGTGGCGAGGTCGTAGACGGCTCCGGTGACGGCGAGCCGGCCGGCGGCGACCGGCGGGGTCAGCCTGGGGTCGGCGCGCAGCGCGGCCACGGTACGGACCACGTGCCGACGGACGGCCAGCGGCAGCAGGTTCCTCTCGTCCAGCCCCACCTCGGTGACCGCCGGCGCGATCCGGTCGACCAGATGGGCGAGCGCGCCGGCCGGACGCCGGCCGGTACGCAGGGAGTCGATGGTCGCCTGCACCGCGCCGCACCGCTCGTGACCCAGCACCATCACCAGCGGCACGCCCAGCACCTCGACCACGTACTCGATCGAGCCCAGCACCGCCCGATCCAGGACCTGCGCCCCGGTGCGGATGACGCAGATCGATCCGAAGGTCTGGTCGAAGATCGCCTCCAACGGCACCCGCGAGTCGATGCAGCCGAGCACCACGGCGTACGGCTGCTGGTCGCCCGAGGCGGTCGCGGCCGCCGCGGTCACGTCGTGGCCGTGCACCGGTTGCCCGCTGACGAACCGCCGGTTGCCGGCGAGCAGCTCGGCCAGGGCCGCGCGCGGCGTGCCCCCGCGGGCCTGGCCGGCGAGCGCGGAGCCGGCGGGTGTGCCACCCCTGGTTGCCATGCCTCTCAGCCTGGCCGGGTCGTCGCCCCGGCGGAGCCGATCGACGAGATCTTCTCAACACCCCGGTTGGCGTGTTGTCATGACGGGTAGCCGGTGTTACCACCGGGTATCCCCGGTGTTACGCAACCGTGCGCCGTGGGGAGGTGGCAATGCCGGAGCCGACCGAGGTACGGCTGGGCGACGACGTACGCCTGCACGTGGAGACCGCCGGCCCGACCGACGCCGAGGTGACCGCCGTGCTGCTGCACGGCTGGACGCTGGACGGACGCAGTTGGCACCGGCAGCTGGCCGCCATCCGCGAGACGTTCGGCTCGGTCCGGGTGGTCACCTACGACGCGCGTGGGCACGGCCGGTCCAGCTGCATGGCCCTGCCCACGGCCACCCTGGCCCAGCTCGGTGACGACCTGGCCGCGGTGCTGGACAGGGTGGCGCCCACCGGCCCGGTGGTGCTGGTCGGCCACTCGATGGGCGGCATGACGATCATGGAGTACGCGCACCGCCACCCGGACCACTTCTCCCGGCGTACCGCCGGACTGGTCTTCGTCTCCACCACCGCCGAGGGCCACACCCACACCGTCTACGGCCTTTCTCCCCGGATCGCCCGGATCATCCGGCTGGCCGAGACCACCGGCGCGGGAGTCCTCGCCCGCTGCGGCGCCTGGCGACCGCCCCGGGCGCTGCTACGGGCGCTGCGCCCGAGCATCCGGTGGATGCTCTTCGGGGACCGTTGCGACCCCACGGACATCCGGCTGGTCACCTCGGCCGTCGCCCGCGCCTCGCTGCGGTCGATCGGCGGGTTCCGGGCCTCCATCGGCACCCAGCACCGGCTGGACACGCTCACCGCGCTGGCTCACCTGCCGGCCGCGGCACTGGTCGGCGACCGGGACCGGCTCACCCCGCCACCGTGCGCGGAGTCGATCGCCGCAGCGCTGCCGGCCACCGACCTGACCGTCTGCCCCGGCGCCGGACACATGCTGATGATGGAGCGGCCCGAGGAGGTGAACGCCGCCCTGGCCGGCGTGTTGCGCCGGGTTCTGGATGATCTCCCGGCCGGACGGCGCGTCCCCGGCTGACCGCCGACGGCCTCGGCCAAGGTGCCCCTCCGGCCAGGTCGGACGCGGGGCGTAATCTCGTGCGGTTGGTCGGGCGGCGTCACGAGGAGAGCGAGCGGTGGACCAGAGCACCCTGGATCAGGAGATCGCCGCCGAGCAACGGCATCTCGACCGGGTGTACGCGCGACTGGCCGAGCTGCGCCGATCCGCCGTCCGCGCGGAGCGGGAGGGGTACCGGCTCGCCCGGGTCGGCAACTTCGGTGCGCTGGTCGAGCGGGACGCGATGGTCTTCCACGCCGCGCAGCGACGTCACGTGCTCGACGCCGAGTACGAGGGGCTGGTCTTCGGCCGCCTCGACCTGCGGGACGGGCAGACCCTGTACGTCGGGCGACTCGGTATCCGCGACGAGGACGCCACCACTCTGGTGGTGGACTGGCGGGCCCCGGCCGCCGCCGCCTTCTACCAGGCGACGCCGGCCGAGCCGCTCGGCGTCGTCCGGCGCCGCACGATCCAGTCCAGCCGCGAGCGGGTCACCCGGATCGAGGACGACCTGCTGGACCCGGACGCCGCCCCACCGGACATGCCGGTGGTCGGCGACGGCGCGCTGCTGGCCACCCTGTCCCGGACCACCGGTCGCGGCATGCGGGACATCGTGGCCACCATCCAGCGCGAGCAGGACGAGGCGATCCGCTCCCCCGGCTCGGGGGTCACGATCGTCTCCGGTGGCCCGGGCACCGGCAAGACGGCGGTGGCGCTGCATCGCGCGGCGTACCTGCTCTACACCGACCGCAGCCGGTACGCCGGTGGCGGCATCCTGGTGATCGGCCCCTCCTCGGTCTTCGTCGAGTACATCGCCTCGGTGCTGCCGTCGCTCGGTGAGGACACCGCCACCCTGCACTCGCTGGGCACCCTGTTCCCCGGGGTGGTGGCCACCCGCACCGACCCGCCCGACGTGGCGGCGGTCAAGGGTTCGCTGCGGATGCGCCGGGTGCTGGAACGGGCCGCCCGGGACGCGGTGCCCGATGCCCCGCCCGAGCTGCGCCTGCTGTACCGGGGCACGCTGCTGCGGCTGGAGCGGGCCGAGCTGGACGCCATCCGCGAGCGGGCGCTGCCCCGTGGCGCCCGCCGCAACGAGGTGCGTCGGGCGGGCTTCGACGGCGTGCTCGCCGCGCTCTGGGCGCAGGCCCGCCGGCTGGGCATCGCCGGGCTGCCGGAGCAGCGCGCCTTCGAGGACGAGCTGATCGACCGGACCGATTTCCGCGACTTCCTGAAGGCGTGGTGGCCCCGGCTGCATCCGCGGCACGTGCTCGCCTGGTTGGCCGATCCGCAGCGGTTGCGCCGGTACGGCGCGGGACTGCTCTCCGGTGCCGAGATCCGGCTGCTCGGCTCGGCGTACCGGGGGTTGGCCACGGATGGTCCGACCGTCGCCGACGTCGCGCTGCTGGACGAGCTGGACGCGCTGCTCGGCAAACCGATGCGCGCCGCCCGCCCGAAGCGGGACCCGTTCCAGTTGGCCGGTGGGGTACGCGAGCTGAGCACGTTCGCCGACCGGCAGCGGGCTGCCCGGCAGGCCGCTCGGGAGCGCCCCGAGGACTACCGCGACTACGCCCACCTGGTGGTCGACGAGTCCCAGGACGTCTCACCGATGCAGTGGCGGATGGTGGGCCGGCGCGGCCGGTTGGCGTCCTGGACGGTGGTGGGCGACCCGGCGCAGACCGCGTGGACGGGGGATCCGCAGGAGCTGGCCCGGGCCCGTGACCAGGCGCTGGGTCGCCGTCGTCGGCACCGCTTCACCCTCACCACGAACTACCGGAACTCGGCCGAGATCTTCGCGGTGGCGGCGGCCGAGATCCGGCGGGCGTACCCCGATCTCGCGCTGCCCACCGCGGTCCGCTCCACCGGGATCGATCCGGTGCGGCTCGTGGTGCCGGCCCCCGAGTTGGAGGCGACCGTCGTGACGGCCGCCAGCGCCCTGCTCGGCGAGGTGGAGGGCACCGTCGGGGTGATCACCCCGGTGCCCCGACGGGATCAGGTCGCGGCCTGGCTGGGGGCACGTGGCGGCGATCGGTTGCAGGTGGTGACCAGCCTGGAGGCCAAGGGCATGGAGTACGACGGGGTGGTGCTGGTCGCCCCGGCGGAGATCCGGGCGGAGCCCGGCTCCGGTGTCCGTACTCTCTACGTCGCGCTGTCCCGGGCCACCCAGCGGCTGACCACCGTCGACCCGACCGGTTAGCGATCACGAGGCCCGACGATTGCACTCATAGCGATGTTGGCATAGGTCCGTCCCCGGCTCGCCGGACGACGGAAGGTGTCTGGGTGGGTGCCGGCCATGACCACCACCACGCTGCGGTGTCGACCGCCGCGCGCCGCCACTCCGGCCGGCTGTGGGCGGCGTTCGCCCTGCTCGGTGCGCTGACGGTGATCGAGGCGGTCACCGCGTTGCGGACCGGTTCGCTGGCCCTGCTCTCCGACGCCGGACACATGTTCACCGATGTGCTGGGCATCGGGATGGCCCTCGCGGCCGTGGCCGCCACCCGGCGGGCCGACACCGACCCGCAACGCACCTTCGGGCTCTACCGGCTGGAGGTGCTCGCGGCCCTGGCCAACGCGGTACTGCTCTCGGGCGTCGCGGTGTACGTGCTGGTCGAAGCGGTACGTCGCTTCGGAAATCCGCCCGAGGTGCTCGCCGGCCCGGTTCTGGTGGTGGCGGCGCTCGGCCTGCTCGCCAACGTCGCCGCGTTCGCACTGTTGCGTCCGGGTGCGCGGGAGAGCATCAACCTGCGGGGGGCCTACCTGGAGGTGCTGGCGGACCTGCTGGGCTCGCTGGGGGTGATCGCGGCCGCCCTGCTGATCGCGGTGACCGACTGGTGGTGGGCCGATCCGCTGGTGGCGGTCGCGATCGCCGGGTTCATCCTGCCCCGGACCTGGCGCCTGGGCCGGGCGGCGGTACGCATCCTGGTCCAGGCCGCACCGGAACACCTGCAGGTCACCGCCGTGCACGACCGGCTGGCCGCGGTGCCGGGCGTGGCCGGCGTCCACGACCTGCACGTCTGGACGTTGACCTCCGGCATGGAGGTCGCCTCCGCACACCTGACCGTCAGACCGGACGCCGATGTCGGCACCGTCCTGGCGGCGGCCCGTTCGGCGCTGCGCGAGGACTTCCAGATCGACCACGCGACCCTCCAGGTCGAGCCGCGTACCGACCCCGGGGGTTGCGGGGCGGTGCGGTGGTGACCAGGCCAATCGGGTAAAAGTAGGTTGTTGTCCGATTTGCTCTGGTTCACTAGTCAACAACCGAACACCAGCAGTAACAGCAGCTGCACCGGTCACGTGCGCACCGGTAGGCTCTGACCCGGCCATCGCCAGGCGGCACCCACCGGTGCCGGCGGCGGCCGCCGCCTAATCGCCCGCCAGGGCGAACCGGGGAACCATGTTCCTGGGGTGTATCCGCGCCAGCGGTAGGGATCTTCCGTCCCGAACCCGTCAGCTAACCCGGTCGGCGGCTGACGGAAGGACATGTGCATGCCAGCAGTGGCAACGGTAAGACCGGCCGCCCGTACGGCGGCCCTGATCGCCGCCGCGCTCGCCCTCACCCTCGGCGTCGCGCTGGCTCCCTTCTCCCCAGCGACCGCCGCACCGCAGGCGTTGCGGGCGGCGGCACCGGGAGATGTGGACGACGAGGGTGGCACCCCGGCCCTACGGGCCCAGCTGGAGGCTGCCAGCAAGGGCTACCTCGACGCCAAGACCGCGCTCGACCGCTCGGTGAAGCGGCAGAAGAAGCTGGCCGAGCGGCTCAAGACGACCGAGAGCCAGGTCGCCGAGCGCGGTACCAACGTCGCCGAGATCGCCGCTCAGGCGTACCGCACCGGACGGCTGGGTGCCGCTTCGGCGCTGCTCAACAGCGGGTCACCGGCCGGTTTCATGGATCGGGCGGCGGCGCTGGACGCGGTGGCCGCGAACGAGGACCGCGCGCTGCGGGAACTCCAGACCGCCCGGGACGAGGTCAGCGCCACCAAGCAGGCCCTGGACGCGGAGATCCAGGAGCAGCGCAAGCAGGTGGCCGTGATGGCCAAGCGCAAGGACCAGGCCGAGCGGGCGTTGACCGTGGCCATCGAGCGGGACGAGGCGGCCGAGCGGGCCAGGGCCGCCGAACGGGCCGCCCGGTCACCGTCGCGTAGCGGCGGGTCGAGCCCCACCGCCAAGCCGGCTCCGCGCAACTCCGACGGGTCGTGGCCCTCGGAGTCGTGCAGCGTCAACGACCCCACCCCGGCCAACGGCTGCATCACCCCACGCACCCTGCACGCGTTGAAGCAGGCCAAGTCGGCCGGCTTCACCCGGTACGTCTCCTGCTACCGCTCCGGCGGCTCCGGCGAGCACCCGAAGGGTCGGGCCTGCGACTTCGCGGCCCAGAAGAACGGCTTCGGCGGGGACGCCACCGGCGGTGACCGCTCGTACGGCAACAACCTGGCGGCGTACTTCGTCAACAACGCCGACCGGCTCGCGGTGCTCTACGTGATCTGGTACAGGCAGATCTGGTTGCCCAGCAGCGGCTGGAAGTCGTACAGCGGTGCCCGTGGTGACCCGTCCAGCGACCACACCAACCACGTCCACCTGTCGGTGTACTGACCTCCTCGTCGCGGGGGGGGGGGCGCGCCGGGCGGCGCGGGGGCCACCGCGGGGGGGGGGGGGGGGGGGCGGGGGGGGGCCGCCCCGGGGGGC
>NZ_JBAGKI010000090.1:0-21733 GCF_036689795.1 Micromonospora palythoicola
CGCCCCCCCGGTCCCCCCCCGGCCGCGGGGGGGGGGGCCCCGCCCGCGGCGGGGGGGGGCGGGGGGGGGGCGCCCCCCACGGGCCTCAGCCGCTGCGCCGGCGCAGGGTGGCCGCGGCGAGCACCAGCGCCAGCACCGCCGCGGCGGCGACGATCGCCACGTCGCGCCACATCGTGCCGGTCGGTTCGGCGTGCGTGCCGACTTCCTGCAGGGCCTCGACGGCGTACGACAGGGGCAGCACGTCACTGATCGCCTGCAACCAGCCGGCCATCTCGTCGCGGGGCACGAACAGCCCGCAGAGCAGCAGTTGTGGTGCGACCACGACCGGCATGAACTGTACGGCCTGGAACTCGGTGCGGGCGAAGGCGCTGCAGAGCAGGCCGAGCGCGACGGCGAGCACCGCGTTCAACGCGGCGATCATGATGACCAGGGCGCTGCTTCCGGCCGTCTGGAGGCCGAAGACCCAGTACGCGACGGCCGAGGCGATGCCGGCCTGCACCGCGCCGGCCAGCCCGAAGGCGATGCCGTACCCGAAGAGCAGGTCGGTCTTGGCCAGTGGGGTGGTGAGCAGTCGTTCCAGCGTGCCGGTGGTGCGCTCGCGCAGCATCGCGATGCTGGTCACCAGGAACATGATGATGAACGGGAAGAAGCCGAGCATCACCAGGGCGATCCGGTCGAAGCTCGACGGCTGTCCGGGCGGCGCGGGCTGGTCGGCGTACATGTAGTAGACCAGGGTGAGCAGGACGGTCGGCACGGCCACCAGCAGCGCGACGGTGCGTCTGTCGTGGCGCAACTGCCGCAGGATGCGCCCGACGGTGGCGGCCAGGATGCGCGGGTTCATCGTGCCTCCCCGGAGGGGTCGGGCTGGGCGGCTCGGATCAGCCGCAGGAAGGCCTCGTCGAGATCGTCCACGCCGGCGGCGGCCCGGACGGCCGCCGGTGTGTCGTCGGCGATGAGCCGGCCCTCGCGGATGAGCAGCAACCGGTCGCACCGGGCGGCCTCGTCCATCACGTGGCTGGACACCAGCAGGGTCGTCCCGGTCGCGGCCAGGGCATGGAAGCGGGCCCAGAGGTCGGCCCGCAGCACCGGATCCTGGCCGACGGTGGGCTCGTCCAACACGATCAGCTCGGGCTGGCCGACAAGTGCGCAGGCCAGCGACGCCCGGCTGCGCTGGCCGCCGGAGAGGGTGCCCACCAGTTGGCCGGCCGCCGAGGCCAGCCCGACGTCGGCCACCGCGCGGTCGGCCTCGGCCCGGTCGCGACCGTGCAGGGTCGCGAAGTAGCGGGCGTTCTCCCGCACCGTCAGGTCGGCGTAGACGCTCGGCGCCTGGGTCAGGTAACCGACCCGGTGGCGCAGCGGCGGCGAGCCGGCCGGGGCTCCGAGCACCGTCACCGTGCCGGCGGCGATCACCTGCACTCCGACGATCGCCCGCAGCAACGTGGTCTTGCCGCTGCCGCTCGGCCCGAGCAGGCCGGTGACCGAGCCACGCGGCACCGTGGCGTCGATCCCGTGCAGCACCCGCCGTCCGCCCCGGTCCACGACCAGGCCCCGGACGGCGATCGCGTCCGCCATCGCCCACCTCCCTTAATTCATCGTCTGGTGAAATCAACGGTAGATGAAATACCGCCGCTCCGGCAAGGCGCGGCCACCGGAACGGGGTCGCGTCGGACCGGTCGGGGCTGCGACCCTCGAACGATGGACATCGGTACCCGGGAGCCGACCTTCACCGTCAGCGAGGCGGCCCAGCGGGTCGGCCTGACCACCCACACGCTGCGTTGGTACGAGCAGGAGGGGCTGGTGGCCCCGGTGGGGCGGGACTCCGCCGGCCGGCGTCGCTACACCCCGCAGGACGTCAACTGGCTGCTCCTGCTGACCAGGCTGCGCCGCACCGGCATGCCGGTGCGCGACATGCGTCGCTACGTCGAACTGGCCCGCCAGGGTGACGGCACGCTCGGCGCCCGGCGGGCACTGTTCGAGGAGCATCGGGTGCGGGTGCTGCACCGGATGGCCGAGCTGGAGGAGGACCTCAAGGTGCTCGACTTCAAGATTGACCACTACCGGCGGGCGGAGCTCGGCGAGCTCGACTGACCGAGGCTCCTGATCGGGACGAAAATCTCGTAGAGTAACAAGGCCGTAGCAGGCGCAGGTAGCCACAGATCGGACGCCAGGTCCGTCACCGGGCATTGCACCCCGATCGGACGTGCGGCACGATGGCGCGGTGGATCACGCTCCGTCACCGGACAGTGGGTTCTTCGACGACTGGACCGCACGGCTTCGGGCCACCGCCGACCGACCCGTGGTGGGCATCCTGCTGCGCGGCAGCCACGCGCGCCGGGCCGCCACCGCGCACAGCGACGTCGACGTCGACGTCCTGCTCGGCGGCGCTCCGTACGCGGCCCGGCGGGCCTACCTCGCGGAGCACTCCGGCCGACTGACCCACGTGTCGGTCGCGGCCCGGGACATCCACTCGTGGGTGACCCGGCTCGGTGAGCCGGCCGACTGGGCGTTCGGCCTGCCGGTGACGGCACCCACCCGGCTGCTGTGGGCCGACTCCTACTGGCGGCACCGCATCGACCTGCCGGTGCTCTGCCAGCCGGCCGACGAGCCACGGCTGGAGGAACTGATCGCCACGCTGGGCAAGGTGGCCGCCGCCCGGGACGCCGAGGACGCGCTCGGTGCCCGGCTGGCCGCCGCCGACCTGGCCCGGCTCTGCCCGTCGGTGCTGCGGCTGGCGAACCCGTCGGTACGGGTGGTCTCCCGCCGGTCGGCCTTTGCCGCCGCGCTCGACCTGCCGGTGGCACCCGCCGGCTACCGCGAGGACATGCTGCGCTGTCTCGGCCTGCGTCCCGGCTCGACCGGACAGGTGTGGGCGGCGGCGGCCCGCCTGGTGACCGGCACCCTGCCACTGATCCGCCCGTACGCCACCGAGGTGGCCGGGGCGGCCGGTCCGGACCTCGCCGACGCCCTGCTGGACGGGCGGCTGGACCGCTACGTGGCCCAGTTGGGTCGGCCCGACGGCGGCACGCCGTCCGTCAGCCGGGAGCCGGCTGGGGTACCCGCGCCGCGTGCGGGACAATGGGTCACTGTGCCCGTTCCTGACGCGCCGGTGACCGGCGCCCACCCTGACCTGCCGGAGTCGCCGGGCGGTTCGCAGCGACCGTCTCGGCTCGACCCGGCGATCGCCGGCCGCCTGCGGCGTACTCCCGACGGTCTGGTGGCCGCCGTGGTCCGCCAACACGACAGCGGCGAGGTGCTGATGATGGCCTGGATGGACGACGAGGCGCTGCACCGCACGTTGACCACCGGTCGGGCCACCTACTGGTCGCGCAGCCGGCGTGAGTACTGGGTCAAGGGCGCCACCTCCGGCCACCACCAGTACGTCCGCTCGGTGGCCCTCGACTGCGACGGCGACGCGGTGCTGGTGAGCGTGGACCAGGTCGGCGCCGCCTGCCACACCGGGCAGCGCACCTGCTTCTCCGACGAACTCCCGGTCACCGGCGAGGTCGCCTCATGAGCGAGCGGAGTGAGCGAATCATCAGGCTCAGCGCGGTGGTGCCTCATGGCGGCGCGGAGCGAAGCGGAGTGCCGGCATGAGCGATGGTCGGGTGAGCCCGGACGCGGCCACCTTCACGGAGTTGGCCGCCCGGTGGCGGGTGGTGCCGGTCACCCGCCGGCTGCTCGCCGACGCGGAGACCCCGGTCGGCGTCTACCGCAAGCTCGCCGGTGGTCCGGGGACGTTCCTGTTGGAGTCCGCCGAGCAGGGCGTCGGCTCGTCCGGCCTGGCCTGGGCCCGGTACTCCTTCGTCGGGGTGCGCAGCAGCGCCACGCTCGTCGAGCGGGACGGCGCCGCGGCCTGGCTCGGCGTGCCGCCGGTCGGGCTGCCGACCACCGGGGACCCGGTCGAGGTGCTGCGCGCGACGGTGGCGGCGCTGGCCGGCCCGCCCGGCGCGCCGGGTGACGGGACACCACCGCTGACCGGCGGCATGGTCGGCTATCTCGGCTACGACCTCATTCGCCGCTTCGAGCGGCTGCCCGCGCTCACCGAGGACGACCTGCGCCTGCCCGAGCTTGGCATGATGCTCGCCACCGACCTGGTGGTGCTCGACCACTTCGACGGTTCGGCGATCCTGGTCGCCAACGCGATCCTGCCGCCGCTCGACGAGCCGGGCCGCGACGAGCGGGTCACCGCCGCCTACCACCACGCGGTGGGCCGGCTGGACGCGATGACCACCGCACTGTCGCGGCCCATCCCGCCGATGGTCGCCACGGTCGCCCGACCGCCGGCCGGCGAGGTGCGCAGCCGTACCCCGGACGGCGGGTACCCGAAGGCGGTGGAGGCGGCGAAGGAGGCGATCCGGGCCGGTGAGTGCTTCCAGATCGTGCTCGCGCAGCGGTTCGAGCGGGAGACCGACGCCGACCCGCTGGACGTCTACCGGGTGCTGCGCACCACGAATCCCAGCCCTTACATGTACCTGCTGCGCTTCGACGACTTCGACATCGTCGGGTCGTCACCGGAGGCGCACCTGAAGGTGACCGGTGAGGTGGACGGCGAGCGGCGGGCGCTGCTGCATCCGATCGCCGGCACCCGTCCGCGCGGCGCGACCCCGGAGGCCGACAACCGGCTCGCCGCCGAGCTGCTCGCCGATCCCAAGGAGCGTGCCGAGCATGTGATGCTCGTCGACCTGGGGCGCAACGATCTGGGCCGGGTGTGTCGTCCCGGCACCGTCGAGGTGCCGGAGTTCGCCACCATCGAGCGGTACAGCCACGTGATGCACATCGTCTCCACGGTGGTCGGCACGCTGCGGGCGGACCGCACCGCCTTCGACGCGCTCGCCGCGACCTTTCCGGCGGGCACGCTCTCCGGCGCGCCGAAGGTGCGCGCCATGGAGATCATCGAGGAGTTGGAACCGGTCCGCCGGGGCCTCTACGGCGGCACGGTCGGCTACTTCGGGTTCGCCGGCGATCTCGACATGGCCATCGCGATCCGGACCGCGCTGATCCGCGCTGGCCGGGCGTACGTACAGGCCGGTGCCGGCGTGGTGGCCGACTCCGACCCGGCCGCCGAGGACCAGGAGACCCGGAACAAGGCCGCCGCGGTGCTGGCGGCCATCGCCGCCGCGGAAACCCTCCGGCCAGCCCGGTGAGCGCGAGGAACGTGGCGCAGCGGAGTCCCGCGGTCGCGAACGGAAGGTCAGCTCGGTGAGCGCGACGGAGGGGACCGGCGGCGGGCGGCCCGGCCGGCGCGAACTGGCGTACGCCGTGCTGCTCTGCCTGGCCGGCGCGGGGTTGGCGCTGTGGGCGGCGACCCGCACCTGGGTGGTCGACGTGGTCGGCCGCTCGGAGCCGATGCTGCTGGTGGAGGAGCGCACCGGCGGGCAGTTGCTGCCGTGGCTGCCGGCGCTGGCCCTCGTCGGGCTGGCCGGCGGCGGTGCGGTGCTGGCCACCCGGGGCCGGCCGCGTCGGGTGCTCGGCGGGCTGCTGACCCTGCTCGGTCTGGCCGTCGCGGCCGGTGGAGGGTACGGGCTCGTCGGTGACCTGGGTGATCCGGTCACCTGGCAGTGGCCGGCCCTCACCCTGCTCGGCGGGCTCCTCGCCGCTGTCGGTGGTTCGTCGACCATGTTGCGTGGGCACCGCTGGCCGGCGATGGGGGCCCGCTACGAGCGTCGGACCTCTCGGCCGGCCGGCACCAGCGGCCCGATCGGTGGCGCGGGCACCGTCGAGGCGTGGGAGGCCCTGGACCGCGGCGAGGATCCGACGGTCCGCTGACCGGCCGGAGGTTGCCGGGTGGCCGGGGGTGGCGCCGTGCGCCGCGAGAGGTGCGGGTGCGGTCAGCCGACCGGCTGGCGGGCGCGGGCGTGGGCGCGGGCCGCGGTGAGTTCCGCGACGAGGCGGTCCAGTTCGGCCCGCTGGTCGGCTCGGGCCCGGTCGGCACAGATGGCCTCCCAGGCGTTGCCGGACGCGGTCCGCATCCGGTCCGGCCCGACCATTGCCCGCTCCAACGTGTGGACCACACCGACGGCGAGCGACGCGACGGTGCGCGAGATGGTGGTGAGTCCGATGGTCTGGTGCGGCGCGGAGGTACTCATGATCACCCCGGGGAGAGATCGTCGTGACGGTGGGGCAGGCGCGTCATTGAGTGTGCCCGAGCCTGATGCTGCTCGGCCCGGGTTTCCTGGTGATGACCGCACCGTCAACTCTGCGGTAGAGGGCGTGACCGGCACAGGGACCTTGGTCCTTGAGCTTGGTCACACCATCGATGTGGCCGGATCGCTGACCGCCGACCGGGCGGCCGGAAGGCCCCTATATGGGCGATCGTCGATGATGTCGTTACTCATGGTGACGACCCGTGCGCGCAAGTCGGCCATTATGCCGCAGCCCGATTCGTGAGGCGCGCCATACCCCCGGCGGTCGGGTCCAGGTGGGGCCCCCTAGCATCGGCCCATGACACCCGGAGAGGGGAGTCCGTTGGTGACTGCTGAACATGCGCACGCGGAGGGGAACGAGGCCGGCCCGGCGGCGCCCGTCAGCGTGCTCGACGAGATCCTGGCCGGCGTCCGGGAGGACGTGGCCCGGCGGCAGGAACAGGTTCCGCTGGAGCGGATCCGTGAACTCGCCGCCGCCGCGCCGCCGCCGCTCGACGCGTACGCGGCGCTGCGCCGGCCCGGCGTCGCCGTCATCGCCGAGGTGAAGCGCGCCTCGCCGTCCAAGGGCAAGCTGGCCGAGATCGCCGACCCGGCGGACCTGGCCGGCGAGTACGCGGCCGGTGGGGCCCGGGCGATAAGTGTGCTCACCGAGGGACGCTGGTTCGGTGGGTCACTCGACGACCTGGCCGCCGTGCGGGCCGCGGTGAACATCCCGGTGCTGCGCAAGGACTTCGTGGTCTCCAGCTACCAGGTGCACGAGGCCCGCGCGCACGGCGCCGACCTGGTGCTGCTCATCGTCGCCGCGCTCGAGCAGAACGCGCTGGTCGGCCTGCTGGAGCGGATCGAGTCGCTGGGCATGACCGCGCTGGTCGAGGTGCACGACGAGGAGGAGGCCGACCGGGCCATGGAGGCCGGCGCCCAGGTCATCGGGGTCAACGCCCGCGACCTGCGTACCCTTCAGGTCGACCGGTCGGTGTTCGAGCGGATCGCGCCCGGCCTGCCGAGTCACGTCGTCAAGATCGCCGAGTCGGGTGTACGCGGCCCGCACGACCTGATCCGGTACGCCTCGGCCGGTGCCGACGCGGTGCTCGTCGGTGAGGGGCTGGTCACCCAGAAGAGTCCCCGGGAGGCGGTGGCCGAACTGGTCAACGCCGGCAACCACCCGGCGACCCCCCGCCCGGCGCGCTGAGCCGCGTTCGGCGACCCTTTGCGAGCGAGAGGACCCGCGATGAGTGCTGACGCCACGGACGTCGAGGTGCCGGCGCAGTTCCCCGACGCCGCCGGCCACTTCGGCACGTTCGGCGGCCGGTTCGTGCCGGAGGCGCTCGTCGCCGCCCTCGACGAGCTGGCGTCGGCGCACCGGGCGGCGATGGCCGACGAGTCGTTCCGGACCGAGTTCGCCGAATTGTTGCGCGACTACGCGGGTACGCCCTCGCTGCTCTACGAGGCCCGCCGGTTCTCCGCCCGGGCCGGTGCCCGGGTGCTGCTCAAGCGGGAGGACCTCAACCACACCGGCGCGCACAAGGTGCGCAACGTGCTCGGTCAGGCGCTGCTGACCCGGCGGATGGGCAAGCGGCGGGTGATCGCCGAGACCGGTGCCGGCCAGCACGGCGTCGCCACCGCCACCGCCGCGGCCCTGTTCGACCTGGAGTGCGTGGTCTACATGGGTCAGGTCGACACCGAGCGGCAGGCGCTGAACGTGGCCCGGATGCGGATGCTCGGCGCCACTGTCGTACCGGTGACGACCGGCTCGCGCACCCTCAAGGACGCGATGAACGAGGCGATGCGGGACTGGGTCGCCAACGTCGACGAGACCCACTACCTGATCGGTACCGCCGCCGGGCCGCACCCCTTCCCGGCGTTGGTCCGCGACTTCGTCCGGGGGATCGGCGAGGAGGCCCGGGCGCAGTGCCTGGACCTGACCGGTGCGCTGCCCGACGCGGTGACCGCCTGTGTCGGTGGCGGCTCCAACGCGCTCGGCATCTTCCACGCCTTCACCGACGACCCGCAGGTGCGGCTGTACGGCTTCGAGGCCGGCGGCGCCGGGGTGGACACCGGCCGGCACGCGGCCAGCATCACCGGCGGCTCCACCGGTGTCCTGCACGGCACCCGGACCTTCGTGCTCCAGGACGCCGACGGGCAGACGCAGGAGTCGCACTCGATCTCCGCGGGCCTGGACTACCCGGGCGTGGGCCCGGAACACGCCTGGCTGCACGACACCGGCCGGGCCACCTACCAACCGGTCACCGACGACGAGGCGATGGCCGCCTTCGAGCTGCTCTGCCGCACCGAGGGGATCATCCCCGCGATCGAGAGCGCGCACGCCCTGGCCGGCACCCTGGCCATCGCGCCGAAGCTCGCCGCCGAGCTGGGTCGGCAGCCCACCATCGTGGTCAACCTCTCCGGCCGGGGCGACAAGGACGTGCACACCGCCGGTGAGTACTTCGGCATCCTCGACAAGGAGTGAGGCCATGAGCGAGCGGACCAGCCGGATCGGGGTGGCGTTCGACAAGGCCCGGGCCGACGGCCGGGCGTTGCTGGTCGGCTGCATGCCGGCCGGGTTTCCCACCGTCGAGGGCAGCATCGCCGCGATGAAGGCGATGGTCGCCGCGGGCGTCGACGTGATCGAGGTGGAGATCCCGTACTCCGACCCGGTGATGGACGGCCCGGTGATCCAGCGTGCCAGCGACATCGCGCTGGCCGGCGGGGTGCGCACCCGGGACACCCTGCGCATCGTGGAGGCGGTGGCCGCCACCGGCGCCCCGGTGGTGACGATGACCTACTGGAACCCGATCGAGCGCTACGGGGTGGACGCGTTCGCCCGGGACCTCGCCGCGGCCGGCGGCACCGGGCTGATCACGCCCGACCTGATCCCGGAGGAGGCCGGCGAGTGGCTGGCCGCCTCGGACGCGCACGGGCTGGACCGCACGTTCCTGGTCGCACCGTCGTCGACCGACGAGCGGCTGGCGATGACCGCGGCGCACTGCCGGGGCTTCGTCTACGCCACCGCGATCATGGGCGTCACCGGCGCCCGGTCGCAGACCTCGCAGGCGGCGCCGGTGCTGGTGTCCCGGGTGCGGGAGGTCACCGACCTGCCGGTCGGCGTCGGCCTGGGCGTGGGCACCGGAGCTCAGGCCGCCACCGTCGCCGGGTACGCCGACGCGGTCATCGTCGGCAGCGCGCTCATCCGCTGCCTGCTCGACGCCCCCGACGAGGCGGCCGCGCTGACCGCCCTGCGCACCCTGAGCGCCGAACTGTCCGACGGCGTCCACCACCCAACCCGCTAACACCCCACCCCACCCCACCGCGTCGTCGATCTTGCAGTTTTGGTCGCTATGCTGCGAAGAATGTCGGCTTTGTGGCGACCGGAAGTGCAAGATCGCGGGGGTGGGGGTGGGGAGGGGCGGCGGACCGGGGTGACGGTACGGGGGTGCGCAGCGGTAGCGTGTGCACCCGTGAGTCTCGCCTCGCCGACGTCCCTGGCCGCCATCCCGAGTCCGAGCAACGCCGTTTGGCAGCTCGGCCCGTTGCCCATCCGGGCGTACGCGCTGTGCATCCTCGCCGGCATCGCGGTGGCCTGCTGGGTCACCGAGCGGCGGCTGCGCCAGCGCGGCGCGGCCCCGGGCGCGGTGCTCGACATCGCCCTCTGGGCGGTGCCGGCGGGCATCATCGGCGCCCGGATCTACCACGTGATCACCTCACCGGCCCCGTACTTCGGCACCGGCGGGGACTGGTTCAAGATCTTCTTGATTTACGAGGGTGGGCTGGGTATCTGGGGCGCGGTCGCCGGTGGCGCGGTCGGCGCCTGGATCGGGGCCCGGCAACTGGGCATGCCGCTGACGACGGTCGCCGACGCGCTGGCACCAGGTCTGCCGCTGGCCCAGGCGATCGGCCGGCTGGGCAACTGGTTCAACAACGAGCTCTACGGCGGGCGGACCGACCTGCCCTGGGGGCTGGAGATCCACCGGATGGAGGGCGGCCAGGCACTGCGCGACGAGGCCGGCCAGCCGATCCTGGAGGAGGGGCTCTACCACCCGACCTTCGCGTACGAGCTGCTGTGGAACGTCGGCGTCGCCGCGATGGTGTATCTCGTCGACCGTAAGCTGCGGCTCGGCCGTGGTCGCGCCTTCGCCCTCTACGTGATGGGCTACACCGCCGGCCGGTTCTGGATCGAGATGATGCGTACCGACGACGCCAACACGATCCTCGGCGTACGGATCAACGTCTGGACCGCGGCGCTGGTGTTCCTCGGCGCCCTCGTCTACTTCCTGCGGGTGCGCGGGCCACGGGAGTACCTGATCCCGGTGGGTCTGCCGAGCGTCGCCACCGCCCCGTCCGCCAGCTCCGACGTCTCGCAGGTGGACCTGTCGGCCAAGGGCGCCACCACCGAGCAGGCCAGGCCCGAGGGTTACCGCGTGGTCGACGAGGAGCAGTTCGCGCACTGGCGCCGGACCGGCGAGGCGCCACCCGACGCGGGCGCTCAGCCCGATCCGGGCCGGTTGGACGACGAGGCGACCACGGCATCCCGGCCGTTGGCTGAGCAGCCCGAAGGGTCGGCCGGCGGGTCCGCCGAGCCGGCTGGTGCGAGCGCCGGGTCGGCCGGTGGGCGCGCCGGGTCGGCCGGCGGTCCAGCCGACGCCGCGCACGCCGCGCCGGCGTCGGGCGCACCGGCCGAGGGCACGGCGGCGGAGTCCGCCGCCGCGCGGCCCGCCGAGCGCGACAGCTGAGGTCAGGGGGACGCCATGCGGACCGCGGTGGTGGTCGGCGGCGGGCTGGGCGGCCTGGCGGTCTCCGGTGCGCTCGCCCGCTCGGGCTGGCAGGTCACCCTCCTGGAGCGGGCCGACCGGATCCGCCCGGAGCCGGCCGCCGTGGTGCTCTGGCCCAACGGGGTCCGGGCGCTGCGCACGCTCGGGCTCGGTGCCGGTCTGGACGCCATCGCCACCGTCCTGTCCGACGGCGGGGTACGCCGCCCGGACGGGCACTGGCTGGTGCAACCACGACCGACGCCGGCCGAACGCCTGCCGGTGGTGGTGCACCGGGAGGACCTGCACGACGCGCTGATCGCGGGCCTCGGCGAGCGGGTCGAACTGCGTACCGGGGTGACGGTGCGGACGGTGCGGGCGGCCGCTGGTGAGCGGCCCGCCGTCGGCGACGGCCGGCACACGTACGAAGCGGACCTGGTCATCGCCGCCGACGGTACGGACAGCGTGATCCGTCGCCAGCTCGCCCCCGCGTCCGGGGTGGTCAGCTCCGGCTGCGCCGCCTGGCGGGCGGTCATCCCCTGGTACCGCGCGCCGAGCCTGGCCGACGCGGTGGGCGGTGAGATCCTCGGTGCCGGTTACCGGTTCGTCTCCGCCTCGCTGGGCGAGCGCGGCTCCTCCGGTGCCTCCAGCCGGGGCGGCATCTACTGGATGGCCACCGCGGCGGGTGCCGCCCGACCCGAACCGCCCGAGACGCAGTTGGCGCTGCTGCGTCGCTGGTACGCCGGGTGGCCCGCGCCGGTCGACGAACTGCTGGCCGCGACCGAACCGGCCGACCTGGTGCAGCGGGAGATCCGCGAGCTGCGTCCGCTGCCCCGGGCGTTCGGCTATCCGGCCGGGCCGGGCGGGGTGGTGCTGCTCGGTGACGCCGCGCACGCCATGCCACCGCACCTCGGGCAGGGTGCCTGCCTCGCCTTCGAGGACGCCGCGACGCTCGCCGCGCTGCTGCGCGAGTCGACCCTGCCCGACGCGGTGGTGGCGTACGACCGGGCGCGGCGGCCCCGCGCGGCGGCCGTGGTCCGGCAGACGCGCCGAATGTCCGCCGTGCTGCGCACCCGAGGTCGCCTTGCGCTGCGCGCCCGCGACGCCGCCCTGGGCACCATCACCCCCCGCCTGCTCGGCACCGCCGCCTCGATCGCCACCCAGTGGCGGCCGCCAGCCTGACCGTTGGCTCCCCGCCCAGCCTGACCGTCACCCCGACGACCTCGCCGCCCGGATCGACCGGGTCGGCATATTGATCACGGCTCGCACACATGATCTTCCCGACAGTGTCGAACAAATGCCGCAGGCTGCTGTTTCGAGGCGTTGACAGATCGAAATGTGCAAGAGAAAGTGAGTGATCAATTCACGGGGGTGTCTACTTTGGTCACTTATTTATGGTATCAACCTGCCCAGATTCGGTCGCGTCGACCGCGCCGGCTGGCGATCGCCTCGGTTGTCGCACTGATCGGATCAGGACTCGGCGTGGTGGCCGGCGAACCCACGTCCGCCCTGGCTCAGTCCACACCGGCCCCGGACTGCTCGGTGACGGAAGCCGCGGACGAGGCGGCTGCCGCGGCGTTGGCCTCCGAGTGTGGTGTGTCGGTGGAGGCATTGAGTGAGCGGACCGAGTTCGAGCAGGTGGTGGTGGAGCCGTCGGGTTCGCAGACGTTGACGGTGGCGGCGGTGCCGCAGCGGGTTCGCCGGGGCGATGGTTCGTGGGCGGCGATCGACCCCACGTTGTCGGTGTCCGGTGGCGCGGTGGTGCCGGCGGCGACGTTGACGGATGTTCGTTTTTCAGCCGGTGGGTCGGGGCCGTTGGTGAGCTGGCGGACGGGCGATTCGTCGTTCACGGTCTCGTGGCCCTTGGGGGCGCTACCAGCGCCGCGGCTGAGCGGTGCGACCGCGGTGTACGACGCGGTGCTTCCTGGGGTGAATCTGCATGTGACAGCGTTGCGGGAGGGCTTCTCGCACGCGGTGGAGATTCTGACTCCGGCCGCGGCGGCGAACCCGGCGGTGCGTCAGATCCGGTACGCGCTCGGTGGAGACCTCCAGGTGGAGTCGGATGCCCGTGGTGGGCTGCGGCTGATTGATCCGGCGGGCGAGACGGTGGCGGTCACGCACGCGGCGTCGATGTGGGACTCGTCGGTGGATCCGGCGCTCGCGGGCGAGGTGACCTCGTTGCGTGGCGCTGACCCGGCGGAGGTCCAGCCGGCGACGGGTGCGGAGCCCAGCGTCACGTCGCGGCGGACGGATGTCGCGTTGGAGGTCGATGACGGTGAGCTGACCGTGCTCGCGGACGAGGCGGTGTTGGATGACCCGTCGGTGACGTGGCCGGTGTTCGTGGATCCGCCGTTCAACGGGTTGCGGTCGAAGTGGGCGTACGCGAACAGCGCGAACAAGAACTGGGACGTGGGCAACCGGGCGTGGGTGGGCCGCAACTCGTACGACGGGGTGTTGTACCGCTCGTTCTTCGACTTCAACGTCTCGGCCCTGCGCGGTACGCAGATTCTGTCCGCGAAGGTGACCATGAAGTTGGACCACTCGTGGTCGTGTGGCCCGACGTGGGTGCACCTGTACCGGACGTCAGCGATCACGGTGTCCAGCGGGGCCCGGATGTCGTGGTCGACGCGGCCGTTGCCGTCGTCGTACTGGTTGGACTCGTGGGAGGGCAACGCCAACGAGGCCGGTGGCTGTGGGTCGGTGCAGCCGGACGCGAACGCGGTCTTCGAGGGCTCCACGCTGAAGAACGATGTGCAGAATCGGGCGACGGCGAATGCGACGACCTACACCGTCGGGTTGTGCGCCTGCAACAGCGACGGGCAGTACGAGTCGACGCAGGAGCGGTGGAAGAAGTTCTTCACCGGCAGCACGTACCTGGTCGCGACGTACGACAAGAAGCCCAACCCGCCGGTCGCGCAGGCGTTCACCACGACGACGGACTGCTACAAGGCGTGCACGTCGCCGGCAGTGGTGCGCACCACGACACCGACGCTGCGGGCGAACGTGTCCGACCCGTACAACGGGAACCTGAAGACCACCTTCGAGGTGCGCACCTCGGCGTCGGCGTCGGCGACGCTGGTGGCAGGTAACTCCTCGGCGCCGACGACAACAGCGGCACCGGGCACCGCCACATGGAAGGTGCCGTCCGGGTTGGCCAACGGGTCGACCTACTACTGGCGGGCGCAGTCCAAGGACGAGAACAACCTGACCGGCGACTGGTCGGGGTGGCAGACGCTGAGCGTGGACACGGCACCACCGGTGATCTCGTTGGTGTCCTCGACGCAGTATCCGCTGCGGCAGTGGGGTGCCGAGGTGGGCACCGCGGGCACCTTCGCGGCCAGCGGCGGCTCGGACATCGCCGACTTCACCTGGTGGGTGGACAACGGCGCGGCAACCACGGTCACGGCGTCGGGCACCAACCCGAAGACGATGTCGGTGGCGCACACTCCGGCCACGGACATGGTGCACACGCTGAACGTGGTGGCCAAGGACATCGCCGGCAACATCAGCCCGACGCACCCGCACCAGTTCTGGGTGTCGCCGGTGCCGAACAAGTTCGCCCGCTGGAAGTTCGACGAGGCGTCCGGCTCGACGGCGGCGGACTCGGGCTCGGGTGGTAGCGCACTGTCGCCGGGGACGTTGTCGGGTTCGGTGGCGTTCGGGCCGGGCTACCTGAGCAACGCCGCCTCGTTCACCGGAACGGGCGGTCAGATCACCACCACCGGGCCGGTGCTGGACACCACCAGGAGCTTCACGGTGATGGCCTGGGTCCGCGCCGCCGACCTCGCGGCGCACGACTATCAGGTGGCCGTCAGTCAGGACGGTACGGCGGCCAGTCGCTTCCAGTTGATGTACAACAAGGACGCCAACGGCGGCGCGGGCGGCTGGTGCTTCGCGATGAGCCCCACCGACGGTGGAAACGCCACCAGCGCCTGCACGGACGGTGCCACCTGGGGGACGCCGACCGAGGGCACCTGGGTGCACCTGGCCGGTGTGTACGACGCCGCCGCCGACAAGATCCGCGCGTACGTGATGGGTGACCTGCTCAGCTGCGGTGGCGAGACCGCCGAGACGTCGTTCACGGGTACCTGGTCGGCGACCGGATCGTTCGCGATCGGCCGGGGACAGTCGTCGGGTGCGGCCGTGAACCGTTGGCGCGGCGAGATCGATGACGTGCACGCGTTCCAGCGCACCCTGTCGGCCTGGGAGATCTGCCAGCAGGCCGCTCAGTAGCTCCACGCAACCGCGAACTCATCCGGCTCCGGGCGGTCCGACCCCGGTCACGTCAGGCTGCCCGAGCCGGTCTCCT
Organism: Micromonospora palythoicola; assembly: GCF_036689795.1. Taxonomy (NCBI): domain Bacteria; kingdom Bacillati; phylum Actinomycetota; class Actinomycetes; order Micromonosporales; family Micromonosporaceae; genus Micromonospora; species Micromonospora palythoicola. Next base: position 15,195 of record NZ_JBAGKI010000090.1, read on the forward strand.
TTGGTCTTTGGTTCGTCCCGTTCCACCTCCGGTTTGTCTGTCGAAGCATGCATGGGGAGCAGAGCGATGAGCGTTGAGGTCGGTGGCCCGCGACAGCGGGCGAGCACGATGGTGCGTACCAATCGCCGCGTACGGTGGCTGGCCACCCCGCTGGCGTTTGTCCTGGCGGTCACGATGTTCGAGCAGCCGTCGGCTGCCGAGGCGGCGCCGAAGTGGGATCCGCCGAAGCCGAAGGAGGTCGCCGGGCTGCAGGTGACCGACGCCCGGCCGAAGGCCGCTCGTGCGGCGTTCTCAGCGGAGTCGCGGACAGTGCGTCAGCCGCGCCCGGTGAGCTGGCCGGCAGCCGGTACGGCGACGGTCCGGCCGAAGGTGGCCGGTGCGGGTCGGGCCGGCGAGCTGCCGGTGACGGTCTCCGCCGTGGAGTCGGAGGGCTCCGGCGCCCGGGCGTTGGCCGGACCGGACGTGGTGTCGGTACGGATGTTCGACCGGGCGGCGACGACGCGGGCGGGTGTGCAGGGTGTGCTGCTGGGTCTGCGGCGCGCGGACGGCAGGACGGGCAATGGTCAGGTGTCTGTCGAGGTGGACTTCTCGGAGTTCGCGCACGCGTTCGGTGGTGACTGGGCGTCGCGGCTGCGGCTGGTGCGGCGGCCGGAATGTGCGGCTAGCACGCCGCAACTCGCGGAATGCCAGACGTCGACGCCGGTGCCGACGGTGAACGACCCGCAGGCGTCGACGGTGTCGGCGCGGCTGAACCTGTCGGGCGAAGCGATGACGCTGCTCGCCGTGCAGGCCGACTCGGACGGCGACAACGGTGACTACAAGGCCACCGACCTGTCGCCCGCCGGCGCCTGGGAGGTGTCGACGCAGACCGGCGACTTCTCCTGGTCGTACGAACTGCGGATGCCGCCGTCGTTGGGCGGCCCGGCACCGTCGGTGAGCCTGGCGTACTCGTCGGGCAGCGTGGACGGCATGACCGCGATGACGAACAACCAGGGCGGTTGGGTGGGCGACGGTTGGACGTCCTGGCCGGGCTTCATCGAGCGGCGCTACGCCTCCTGCGGAGACGACAACCCGGACCACAAGACCGGTGACCTGTGCTGGTTCAGCGACAACGCGACGCTGTCGCTGAACGGCCGGGCGGGCGAACTGGTCCGCAGCGGGTCGGTGTGGCGGTTGAAGAATGACGACGGCACCAAGATCGAGCGGGTCACCGACTCGACCCGGAACAACGGCGACGACGACAACGAGTACTGGAAGGTGACCACCACCGACGGGGTGCAGTACTACTTCGGCTACCACCGGCTGCCGGGCTGGTCCTCGGACAAGCCGGTGACCAACTCGACGTGGACCGCCCCGGTGTACGGCAACAACTCCGGCGAGCCGTGCTACCACTCGACGTTCGCCAACGCCCGCTGCGACCAGGGGTGGCGGTGGAACCTCGACTACGTCGTCGACCCGAACAACAACTCTCTCGCATACTTCTACAAGAAGGAGACCGGCGCGTACGGGCGCAACAACACGCCGACCCAGCGGACCACCTACGACCGGGGCGGCTACCTGGACCGCATCGAGTACGGCATGCGCAAGGGCTCGGAGTACAGCGCGGCGGCCCCTCTGCGGGTGACGTTCGAGACCAACGAGCGGTGCCTGTCGAACTGCTGGACGGGAACGGCGTGGACCTCGGACCCGAAGCCGAACTCGTGGCCGGACACGCCGTGGGACCAGTACTGCAAGGAGTCGCCGTGCGTGGAGCAGAACGCACCGACGTTCTGGTCGGCACGGCGGCTGACCAAGGTCACCGCGCAGTTGCGTAACGGCACCTCGTCGTACCGGGATGTGGAGTCCTGGGCGTTGCGGCACGAGTTCATCAACGCCGGCACCGGTGAAGGCACGCCGATGTGGCTGCGCGGCGTGACCCGCACCGGGCACGTGACCACCGCCGGCGGTGTCGCGGTCTCCGATCCGGAGATCACGTTCAACCCTGGGGCGGAGCCGTTGGCCAACCGGGTGGACGGGCCGTCGGACCAGCGCACCGAGTTGAACCGGTGGCGGATCAAGCAGATCCGCACCGAGTCCGGCGGCGACATCCTGATCACCTATTCGGGCCACGACTGCACCCGCGGCAGCCTGCCGACGCCGCACTCGAACACCAAGCGGTGCATGCCGGCGTACTTCTCCTGGCCGGGCAGCGGCGACCCGACCCTCGACTGGTTCCACAAGTACGTGGTGACCCGGATCGACCAGGACGACCTGGTCACCGACCAACCCAACCAGACCACCTTCTACGACTACCTGGACACCCCCGCCTGGGCGTACAACACCGACGAACTGACCAAGGACAAGCACCGCACCTGGGGCGACTGGCGCGGCTACGGCCGGGTTCGGGTTCGCCAGGGCGACCCGACCAACGGGGTGCAGACCTCCGTCGAGTACCGCTACCTGCGCGGCATGCACGGCGACAAGCAACCCAACAACGGCAGCCGCGACGTGCAGGTGGTCGACACCTGGGGCGGCTCGATCACCGACCACGAGGCGTTGCAGGGCTTCGTCCGCCAGGAGATCACCTACAACGGGGTCAGCAGTGGCGGCGTCAACGGTGCCGAGGTGTCCTCCACCCTCAACGAGCCGTGGCGCCGCGGTCCGACCGCGACCCGGACCCGCAACGGCGTCACCACCAACGCCTGGATGGTCAACAACGCCTCGACCCGGACCCGGACCGCGCTCGCGACCGGCGGCTTCCGGATCACGAAGACCGCCACCACGTACAACCCGGACGGTTTGCCGACGGCGGTGGACGACGCCGGTGACGAGAACGTCACCGGGGACGAGACCTGTACCCGTACCAGCTACGCCCGCAACGACGACAGCTGGATGATCGACCGGGTCAGCCAGAAGGAGACGCTGTCGGTCAGGTGCGCGGACGCGCCGAGCACGGCCACGCCGGCCACAGTGCTCAAGCGGGAGCGCTCCTTCTACGACAGCTACACCGGCGACTCGTCCTTTGGCGCGGCCCCGACCAGGGGCAACGTGGTGCGTGCCGAGGATCTGGACCGCTTCAACGGCTCCACCCCGGTATATGTGCGCACCCAGTCGACCAGCTACGACGGCAACGGCCGGGTCACCTCCACGACCGACGCCAGGGGTTACAGCAGCACCACCGACTACACGACGGCCAACGGTGGCCTGCTCACCCAGACGGTGGAGACCAACCCGCTCGGTCACACGAAGACCACCGCGCGGGAACCGGCGTGGAACCTCGCCACCCGGGTGACCGACGAGAACGGGGCGTTCACGGACCTGACCTACGACGGTCTGGGCCGGCTGACCAACGTGTGGTTGCCCGGTCGGAACAAGGCCAACCAGACCCCGAGCACGAAGATCAGCTATCTGGTGCGCAACAGCGGCGGTCCGACCGCCGTCACCACCGAGAGCCTGCTGGTGACCGGTTCGACGTACAAGAAGTCGGTCACCCTGTACGACGGGTTCCTGCGCGAGCGGCAGAGCCAGACCCAGGCCACCGGTGGCGGGCGGTTGTTGGCGGAGACGTTCCACAACGCCCGTGGCGAGGTGGAGTGGACCTCCGAGCCGTACTACGACTCCACCAACGCGGCACCCTCGAACACGCTTGGCACGCCGCAGGGGCAGATCCCGTCGATCACGCAGAACGTGTACGACGGGGCCGGTCGGCAGACCGCCGAGATCTTCAAGGCTCTCGGCGTGGAGAAGTGGCGGACCAGCACCAGCCACGGCGGCGACCGGACGCACGTCACGGCCCCGCAGGGCGGCATCGTCAGCACCGTCATCACCGACGCCAAGGGGCAGACCACCCGGCTGCGGCAGTACAAGAACCGAACCGACGTCGGGTCGACAGATCCCGCCACCTACGACGAGACGCAGTACACCTACACCCTGCTCGGGCAGCAGAAGACCATCAAGGACCCGGCCGGCAACACCTGGTCGTACAGCTACGACCTGCGCGGCCGGGAGATCCAGTCGGTCGACCCGGACAAGGGCACGACGAACTCCACGTACGACGTCGAGGGCAATGTGCTCACGGTGACGGCGCCGTTGGGCAACGGCACCGCGACCGTCGCCTACACCTACGACGAACTGGGTCGCAAGACCAGTGTGCGGGATGACAGCCCGACCGGCGTGAAGCGGGCCGACTGGGTCTTCGACACGCTGCCCAACGGAAAGGGCAAGCTGACCTCAACCACGCGCTACATCGGTAGCGAGGCGTGGACCAGTCGGACCGATTCCTACGACGCGTTCGGGCGGACCACCTCCACCTCCCTGGTGGTGCCCTCGTCGGAGGCTCAGCTGTGCGCGGCGGCGCCGAATCCCTGCGTCTACACCACGACCACCAGTTACCGGGTCAACGGACAGGTGCACCAGGTCAACCTGCCGGCCGCGGCCGATCTGCCGGCGGAACGGCTGACCTTCGGCTACAACGATCTCAGCGAGGACGGCTCCTTGCTGTCGGCGGCACAGATCTACGTCGGGGCGGTGACCTACAACAAGTTGGGCCAGCTGACCGGGCGGGAACTGGGCCAGTACGGCTCCCGGGTCGCGGTCACCTCCGACTTCGACGAGCCGACCCGCCGGCTCAAGGGCACCAACGTGGTGCCGGAGCTGCAGCCGGAGGCGGCGAACTGGTCCTACGAACACGACGCGGCCGGCAACATCACCAAGATCAAGGAGCAGCCGCAGGGGCAGACCGCCGACACGCAGTGCTACAACTACGACCATCTGCGGCGGCTGACCCGGGCCTGGACCCCCGGCTCCGGTGATTGTGCCGTGAGTCCCACCGTCGCCGGACTCGGTGGACCGGCGCCCTACTGGCACTCCTGGACCTTCGACGTCACCGGCAACCGGTTGACCGAGACCCGGCACGCGGGAACCAGCACCACCTTCACCTACACCCATCCGCCGGCGGGTTCGGCCAGGCCGCACACGGTCACCAACGTCACCGCGACCGGAGGCGTCTCGTGGAGCCGTAACTACGGCTACGACAACGCCGGCAACACCGTCACCCGGCCCACCGCCAGCGGCGCCACCCAGAGTCTGGTGTGGAACCGGGAAGGTGACCTGGAGAGCGTCACCGAGGGTGGCAGCACCACCAGCTTCCGCTACGACACCGAGGGCAACCGGCTGACCCGTGCCGATGCCACCGGCAAGACCCTCTACCTGCCCGGCGGTCTGGAGATCCGCTACACCAACGCCACCGCCGCGAAGACCGCCACCCGCTACTACACCCACGCGGAAGCGGTCGTCGCGATGCGGACCGGTCAGGGTCTGTACTGGATCCTCGGTGACCACCACGGCACCGCCGAGATCACCATCAACGCGGCCACTCTGGCGGTGGCCAAGCGCCGCACCCTGCCGTACGGCGACACCCGGGGCAGCGCGGTCGGCACCTGGCCGGCCGCCATGGACAAGGGGTTCGTTGGCGGCACCAAGGATCCCACCGGCCTGACCCACATCGGCGCCCGGGAGTACGACCCGTTCATCGGCCGGTTCATCAGTGTGGACCCGGTCATCGACTACGCCGACCCCCAGCAGATGCACGGCTACGCGTACAGCAACAACAACCCGGTGAGCTTCACCGACCCGGACGGTGAGTTCCTCCGGAGCATCGTGCAGAAGGCTACGAATGCTGCCAAGGCGACCGGGAAGTTCCTGCATGACAACGCCGGGAACATCTCGCTCGGGCTGGGGGTGGCGGCAATGGCGTGTTCGGTCATTCCGCCGCTACAGGTGGCTGCGCCGTTCCTCGCGGCGGCCTCGGCGGGGTTCGGTGCCTACGATGCGGGCAAGAGCTTCAAGAACGGCGAATACACCGACGCCGCGGTCGGAGTGGCCGGCCTGATTCCCGGCGGGAAGGCCGTGATCCAGGCCGGCAAGTTGATCAAGGCTACCGCCGGCCCGGCAACGAAGTTCACCGCCGCCAAGTTTCAGCACATGAAGGTTGGCTGGCAGAACCACAAGTTCCAGCAGGGTGCCCGCCGCCCCGGCCAGGACGAGAGCTACCGGAAGCTGGCGTACCAGATGGAGACCCAGGGGATGATGTTCGCCGACTTCGCCGTCAGCACCCATCGCCGGGTCCTCGGAGAGGCCGCGGATCAGGTGATCAAACAGCCCAAGACCGGGCTGGACTTCATGGGCAACGTGATGTTGCTGGAGAACGTCAACTACAACACCTGCAAGTGGTACGTCGGCTGCGAGTCCTCACGGCACGCGACGCTGTTCCCGCAGCAGGCGCCGCGTAATGTCGTCAAGGCGAGCAGCGGCGCCAGAGGCAGTGGCAGCGGCGGTTACCGGCCAAAGGCGACGCCGGCGAAGAATTCGCCGTCCGCGCCGGTGCGAACGCCGACGTACAACTGGACGCCCGGGCGACTCGGCGGTATCTAGGCAGGATCGCGTAGCGCCCGGTCGCTGACCCGGGTCGAGTGAGGTGGGGGGGGGCCCCGCGGGAATTGAAACAGGGGGGGCCCCCCCCCCGGGGGGGGGCCCCCCCCGCGCGGGGCGCGGGGGGGGGG